>JAQUUP010000002.1 GCA_028693815.1 Candidatus Omnitrophota bacterium | reverse complement strand
AATTCCTGTGGCATGCTATCAATCTCTATCCTCAACTTTGAAGCAGCTTCATCGATAAGATCAATAGCCTTATCCGGCAAAAATCTTTCTGTGATATATCGATCGGAGAGTGTGGCAGCTGCAATAATAGCTGAATCTTGTATGCGCACACCATGATGAACTTCATACTTTTCTTTTAATCCTCGCAATATTGCGATCGTATCCTCAACAGATGGCTGATCAACGACAATTGGCTGAAATCGCCTCTCAAGAGCAGGATCTTTTTCAATATATTTCTTATACTCATCTAAAGTTGTGGCACCAACACAACGCAATGTGCCTCTAGCTAATGCTGGTTTAAGCATATTACCTGCATCCATAGATCCTTCTGTTTTTCCCGCTCCAACAATTGTGTGCAATTCATCAATAAAAAGAATAATCTGCCCCTGAGCAGATTCTATTTCCTTTAGCACTGCTTTCAATCGATCCTCAAATTCACCCCGAAATTTTGCGCCTGCAATCAAAGCACCCATATCCAAAGCAATAACTTTTTTATTTTTTAGCCCTTCAGAAACATCTCCTTCATAAATTCTTTGTGCCAAACCTTCAACAATCGCCGTCTTGCCAACACCAGGCTCACCAATTAAAATTGGATTATTTTTTGTTCTTCGTGAAAGCACCTGAACAATACGCCTTATCTCTTCATCGCGCCCAATAACAGGATCTATTTTACCTTGCTGCGCAAGGGCTGTTAAATCTCTTCCGTATTTTTCTAGCGCTTGATATTTGTCTTCTGGATTCATATCAGTCACCTTCTGTCCCCCTCTTATTTGTTTGATAATATTTAAAATAGCCTCTTTCTCTACGCCATGCTTTCTTAATTGTATGCTTATAATTGTTTTTTCATCTTGAAACAATGCTAAAAAAATATGTTCGAGTGCAACAAACTCATCAGTCATGCTAGATGCAATTTTTTGAGCATCAATTAATACGTTATTTAAAACATTAGACAAAAATGGCTTCTGACCTCCCTGCACAACTGCCTTTTTCTCCAATTCAACCTCTATTTCTTTAAGAATTTCAGAAACAGGTATGTTAAATTTATCCAAAAATGAAACAATTAAACTGCCTTCTGCTTTGAGCAAAGCATAAGTCAAATGCTCTGGCTCAATTTGTTGATGACCAATCTGAGATGCAAACTCTACTGCTTTCTGAATAGCTTCTTGACTTTTATGCGTAAACTTTTCAAAATCAACTGCCACGGGTCCCTCTCCTTTTTAATTTATTTAAACTTTACAGTAATAACAAGATCACCATTATGATCACATGTTGGGCAAGGATTGCCCATTCCCCTTAATTTCATTTTTTGGCCATTTTTTGTATTCGGATGAATTTTTAGTGTTATTTTCTTCCCAGTGTTCAAATTAAATTTGACATCTCCACTTTTTATCACAATATCTCTAGGAATGTCAAGAGAAGCATAAATATTACTATCAATCTTTTCTTGCGAAATATTATTTTTAGATCGATATGTTGCATATCATTGCAGCACCAGTCGTTCTTTTCAAATCTTAATAAAAATTTAGCCTTCTATCTTTTCCATAGGCTGCTTACAGCAAACGAGCTCTCCTCCGCCAACTTTCGTAACTACAACTTCATTTCCGCAAACATCACAACGGTACTTTTCATCAACTTCTTTAACGCTCATTGAATCCTCCTTTTGAATAAAATTCTTTTAATATTCTATAAGCAAAAAATGGCGCTTACTTATAAGCGCCATTTTATTCCCATTATTTTTTACAGTAAAACCTTAAGCTTAATAACGCTTTTAGTTGATTACTCAATAGTAATCGCCGCAGCCGGACATGCATCTGCAGCAGATTTGCATTTATCTTCTAGTTCTTTAGGAACCTCTTCTAATTGAACCGCTGCTTTTTCACCTTCCATTTTAAAAACCTCTGGACATGTATCAACACAATCTTGACTTCCAACGCAAACGTCTTGATTAACTTTTACTTTCATCTATAGTTCCTTTCTTTAATATTCTATGAATCAATACATACATACTATTCCTATTGTAAAATAACGCAAGCGAAATCACCCCCCTGAGATTTTGGAAAAATAAAAGTATTTTAAGAAAGAAACCAAAAAGAATCAATTGTACCAAAGTATAACATGGAAAAACTAGTAAAGGATAGAATCAATCGGCTAAAAAAAAAGGGGCTGCCACTTCTACTATAAGTCTATGCATCCCTAAGTCTAAGTTAAAAACGGTTTAAATTATTATAAGTTAAAAACGGTTTAAATTATTTAGTTTAAATTATTTATAAATTATTTATGTATTTATTGTTTACATATTATATTCAACCTTTTGGAGTTCAATCTCAAACAATCTATCATTCTTGAATTTCATCTTTCCCCATTGATAATACCACTCCAACTCCTTCTTTTTTAATCTATCTCCCTTGAACATCCACAACTCTTCACTGCCAGATAACTTCTCTATTTCTGTGGGATTGCCAACTAATAACTTTACTTGCTCCTTATCCATACCTTTTTGTACTTTCAATTCCTTCAGCGATTCTTTAATACTCTTTTCAATTAGAGGATTTGCGAGAATATATTCCTCAATCCTTTTTCTAACATGATATGGCGTGCGAGAATATGAAATCCATTTCCTATTGTGGTTTATGACAATATCATCCTGAAATGTGATTTTGCTTATACGATTATTTAATATACGATACCTATTCTTTGCATTACTGCTTGGATATTCATCATAAATCCAAAGCTCAGTATTATTTTTTTTATGTATCTTTTCCGAAGGCTCACCCAAAACCATTAAAACTTCTTCTTTGTTCATATCTTCTTCGGCCTTGAGAGTTTTCAGAGAACATTCTTTTGCCCAAGAAACATTTTGCTCCTTGCTTAGATATTCTTCAACTTTCTTAAGAGCGAGCAATTCCTCTTCACCTGAAAAACCAAACCACGTCCTATAAACTGAAACTAAGCTGGGATGTTCAATAGTAACTTTAGCACCCATGATATATTCTTCTAAACTAGTACACCCACTCAACAAAAATACTATTAACATTATGTAAATTAAATTTTTCATCCCCTCTCCTATTATTTAGATTCTTTATAATTTAAGAATAGCAGGGATACGCATATCCAAGAAATCAAGATAACAAACTTTTGCACTCTTCTAAGAGTTTTTGTGCGGTTGTAAGATTTTTATCAGAGATTTCCCCAAAACCTTGTTTTAGAAATGTTGAAAATCCTTTGAGCTTTTGACGGTAACTCGCTTGATTAAGATCAACAAATGCCATAGTCCAATCTGAAAAACTTCGCTCCTGAACTGGTTCATCCCAAAATAAGATAACGCTCAAATGACGGTTATCCTTTCGAATCTTTTGAAAAAGATTTAAAACAACTTCTTTTTCTCCTTCTAAAATTTGTAAGAAATGTTTTTTATAATAAACAAGCATGCCTGTAATATTTAAAATCTGATTGTTTTTTCGACTTTGATCTAAAAGATTGGCCAACTCTTGTTGCGTATACGGATGCGATTCAACACTAACATATAACAATTGATGAAACATACATTGTCCTCTCTTAATAGTTTTATACCTATCTTGTTTCAGGTTGATATATTATTGGGCGTCCCGCAAAATGATAATTCTCGCCAATCGCTCGTCTTTCCATTTTTCCTAATTCTTCTGCAAAATTCCGTTTTCCACTTGCAATGTCAGGTGGCTGAATCTCTTTAAATTTAAGGCCAAATTGTTTTCTATAATGCGCATAGTGCTTAGTCATGATCGAATAAATCCTATTTAATTTTGAAGGCCTCCTGATTAACCGCATAACATCAGACTTCCATGCAGAGATAAAATCATCGTCGATCTTCTTTGGAGCGTTAGCTAATCTTTGTCCAATTGCAGTTGCTTCTGGGACATCAACTTCCTGACAAATAAACTTAAATATATGCCAGATCTCATACAATTCTTTCTTTGTTTTAATCTTTTGACGTTTTAACCAAACAAACGCATGTAGTCGTCGAGTCCAATCCCACCATTTCCAAGGACTTTCTAAATCAATAGCCGGAATTAAAAATAGGTCTTCTTTTAAAAGCAAAGACCCAAAAATACCCGGAGGCTTGCCAAGTCGTTCGTTTTTCAAGGTTGTTCGATAGACACCACAAGAAGGACTGCCCTCCATAAAAAGATACGCTTCAACATCGGCTCTTTTAATGATGTCCAGAGAAATCAAAGCCCCTCTTTTTACAGAATCACCAACATCTTTTCCGTTTCTATTCTTCATTCTTGCCTTATCATCCCAGAAATCATTCCCATTTCCAGACACCAATTTCATAGGTAATCTGGGAACTCCAAGCCCACTATTAACTTCAGGACAAACAGGTGTCCAAGAGTAATCAAGCTGCTGTCTTTCAAGCAGACTTACTCTGTCCCAGCCAACATGATTCCAGCGCACCTTCGCACCAAAATTACAAGCACTGATCCCAATACGAATTTTTTCTCTAAGAACACAATTCATATTTTATCCTTTCGCCCCTTTGACCTTATCTATATATTTTTCAATATCAAACTTATTTTTGCATCCATTATAGTTCATATAACGAATCTTTCCAAAAATAGCGCGCTCACCCCATGCCCTATCGTGCACACCAGCAATAGACCAAGCAATACCAGCATAACCATTTGGGTCACGGCCATCTAACTCATACTTATCATTTAAATAAAGCGCTATTTCAAAAGCCTTCTTAAGGCTCGGCGTCCATTCCAAAATCTTCTTAGCCCAATACATGCGCATAAACCCGTGCATCTTGCCAGATTTAACCATTTCCATTTGCGCTGCATTCCATAAATCATCGTGCGTCTTAGCACTTTCAAGCTCTTTTAAAGCATAACAATATTCTCTTTTATCTTTACGATGCTCCAACAAAGTCTTTTGAACCCAAGCTGGCGCACCTTTAATAGAATCATAATCTTTATTGTAAAAACAAAAATTATCTGACAATTCCCGACGAACGATAAGTTCTTCTAAAAATGCCTGCTTGGAATTTTCATTTGCTTTCGCGCGCAAAACCAAAAGAGCCACGCGCTGCGCTGAAAGCTGTCCAAAATGCAAATAAGGCGAAAGATTGGATTGCCCATCCAAACAAGGATCGTTTCGGTTCTCATTATAATCTGATAATTTTTTAGAAATAAAATTCTTGAGCGCAATTGCAGCATTCTTCTCGCCAGGCAAAGTCCACTTCACCTCATCAACTCGATTATCCACTTTTAGAAAAGAAAAACATTGTGCCATATTGATAGAAGATAACTTTTTATCAAAGGGAAAAGGGTGTTTTTTAACACGAGGAAAATCTTCCAAAAAATGAGGAAGCAAACGATTAATCTTTGGCCTTAATGTGTACGCGCCAAATTCTTGTTTAGGTGAAGCAAGCCAGCAAGGAATAATATTATGGGCATCAACTTCATGAAAAGGAATATCGATCAAGCGCGCAATCGCATCTTTCCACGCGCGCTTAACTTTCAGCGGATCAAAATCAGTGACAAGAGCGCCAACTTTATATTTTTTTATAAAATTTAGAATTTCCTCATCAGGACTACCTAAAAGAAGGAAAAAAGAAATGTTTTTTTCCTCCAAACCTTTTTGAACCTCAACAAGTCCTTTAAGCATAAAAGCATAATGCCGTTTTTGAGCATTCAGAAAATTTGACGCAAGACAAAACACAACAATCAGAGGAACTTTATTTTTCAAAGCAATTTCTTGAGCATGCAACAGCGCCCAATTATCTTCAATACGCTGATCCCTGCTCATCCAATAGCAAATGGGCCCTTTTTGAAAGCCACCTTCATGAATCAATCTAATTCTTTTGCAATTCATATTCAACAAGAAACCTTTCAAAATCCGGATTCATCGGACAGCCCAATTTTCGAACAACCTGACCATGCCGATATGCTTCTTCCTTTAACCCCGTATATAGAAAATGTAACAAACCAAGATTATAATGAGTTTCACATAAATAAGGATTGATGGATAGCGCTTTTTGGTATTGAAATCCTGCCTTTACAATTTCCTTTTTTCTTTCATAAGCGTTTCCTAAGTTTGTATAAATGCTAGCATTTTCTGGCAAAACATATAAAGCGGCATTAAAAAGTTCAATGGCTTTATCATAATAACCTTTAAGCTTATAGTAATTCGCTAAATTAGAAATATAAACAAAAATAACTTCTTTTTTTGTTAATAGCCTAAAATTTTCAGGATAAATATTCTTTAAATGAACCTGCCGATAAAAAACATCAGGCAAAATCCTTCCATTATTTGTCATTTCCAGGTTTTGATATCCATCCTTCGTCTTTTGCCTAACAAAAAAATGACCCGGCAAAACTATTCCGAATGCCTCAACATTCAACTGCTCTAATGCTCTTCTTAATAACACTAGTGAAAGCGACCAAGGCATCATTGCCGACAAGATGACCGTATTCATCGTTGACTCTTTTAAAATAATCGACATCAACCATAATCATACTAAAACTTTTTTGATAACGATTTGAACGAGCAATCTCGTTTTCTAAAAATTCCATGGTTGATCTAAAATTCACACAGCCTGTAAGCTCATCGTGGCTAGCCAAAACTTTCAGCTTTTCTTCTGCTTCCTTACGATACTGAATTTCAGCGTTAAGCTGTTTATTAATAATTTTTTCTATTGTTGATGCCTCCTCAAGCTTTATTAGTGTTTTCTTTAAAAACGCTAATAAATAAACAGTTGCGATAAAAAAACTAATGTTTAAAGAAAAATTCCAACAATAAACCCAAAGACTCGCATGCTTGGGAACTATGATTGTATCAATGGAGAGTTCGGACAAGGTAACCACGAATGCCATAAGAATTCCTACATTCTTTCCAGCAAACCAAACAGCTATGGCAACGGGAAGAAGATAAAACTCAAACATGAAGAAATCTAAGATTACATAATCGACAAAACCTATCAAAAGAGAGAGCAGAATTCCTGATAATATAAAGAATGATTTATTTTGCTTATGAAGATATTCTAAAAAATTAGCTGTAAACTTTGTCATAATTATATTATACAACTTTTCTAAAAATCAACAAAAAGAAAGAAACAATCTGAACCAAGCATGAATAAACAATTTCTGGACAATGATTTATAAACTTTCTAATTAAGTGTGCATCCGCAGAACTTAATTAATTTCTAAGATTATTAAAATTACTGAATAGAATGAGAGGAAACACTGTATCCAAGAACCTCTCTTTTTTTATTAAAAAATATATTAGTAATCCTAACATCCTTATAATAAACATCAATCCCCAAAACTTGAATAGTGCGCTTTGCCTGAACGCTTTTTTCATGAAGCGGCTCAATATAAGTCCAAGTTGTTGCTGGGGCAACATTAGTTTTTAATGTCTTTGTTAACTGGTCAAGCAAAGGAAGCTTTGACAATTCACTCTCGACGCTTGAAGCTTCATATCGAGATATAATCTGCGGGTCCCCAAATAGTTTCCGCACATCCTCGTCTGTGCTTTCATTAATTTTTATGTCCTCTTCTAAGAACTTCTTAATATTCTTAACGGATAGATAATTTTCAATAGGCATATTTGTCGCACAGCCAATTATAAAAATACACGCAAATAACAACAAATACAGTTTTTTCATCACCTTCTCCTTTTTCAACATTTTAGCATAGCAAAAAACTTTGAGAAAATCTTTTAGAATTAAAAAATGGCATGGGTAGCGATCTCCAATGAGCACGGAATCTCGCAGAAACGTCAGCAGGAAAAGAAAAAAAGAAAAAGAAAAAGGGGACAGTCCCCGTTTGGGGACACCACGAAAAAGGGGACAGTCCCCGTTTGGGGACACCACTACTACCTCTCTGTCCCTTTTTAGGGGCTGTCCCTTTCTTTTCTACAAAATTTATTCTTTATTCTGCCAAAAACCCAAGAAATCACCTATAAATTTCTGCCAAACCCTTATCCATCAAGAGCTGATTTAAATACTCGCCATCCTTTGCTACAGCGCCTGCATCGCTCTCGCCTTCCTTAAAAAATATATCCGCGAGATAACGATCGTATTTATCTGACTTCGATGTTTTGACAATAATAAAAACACAATTCCTTAAAACATCTTCGACAAAGCTTTTTGCTTTCACGCCCATAACAGTATCCATTTCCGGCGCATCGATGCCTTTTAGGCGAAGCTTCTGTCTTGACCAGATCCCAAATCCGCAATCCACATTGCACACAAGCGTATCGCCGTCAACAACTCTTTCAACATGCGCCTTAAAAGTATAAAGATTATCTTTTAAAACATCTTTGGTGTATTTTATCCTGTAGTAATCATTTTCCTTAAAAGAAACAATAATGCGCTTGTTCTCAAGCAGCCCATCATGCTTGGGCGGGACAATGCGATTCTCAAATCCGCAATCAACAACAATGCTGGCTTTTCTCTTATCCACATAGCTGACTTTCATTAGCCGATAATGATACAAAACTCCTCGCACAGGTTTTGCCAATTTGCCTTTAGGTGTTTTGGAATCAAGCTTATCTTGTTTTAAAAATCCGAGCAATTCTTTAAAATTAATATCTTCTTTAACAATGCGCTTTTGCCAGTACGCTCTTTTTTTATCAGAGTCTAAAGACAACAAAGCCCTGTAATGCGACCAGCTAATCGGTATTTTAAAATCAAGCGATGGAAACACACTAAAAAGTTGATGGCACTGCTGAAGAGTACGCTGGTGAATATTCAAATCTTTGGAAAGCTTACACGTAAGCGCGGTGAGATAATTTTGAGGATTCTTTTTTAGATAAACATCAATGCCTTTGCCGATATTCCAATAAGTAATGA
Source organism: Candidatus Omnitrophota bacterium (assembly GCA_028693815.1). Taxonomy (NCBI): domain Bacteria; kingdom Pseudomonadati; phylum Candidatus Omnitrophota; species Candidatus Omnitrophota bacterium. Next base: position 137,294 of record JAQUUP010000002.1, on the reverse strand, counting down.
CCAATTGTCGCTCGAAACTATTCTGGGAAATTTTAAGCTGTTTTTGTAAATGGGTTAGGAGGGTTTTGTAGGTTTGAGGTATTATTTGCGTCTTGGGCATGGAGGTATTTTAGATGAGGAAAAAGAATGTGTCAATAACAGGACACTTCTAATGTAAGTTTATATAAGGCTAGGGGTAAAGTAGAAACGGTCTAACTTATTAATATAAGGCTAGGGGTAAAGTAGAAACGGTCTAACTTATTAAGTAGAAACGGTCTAACTTATTTAACTTATTCTAACTTATTCTGGATTTGAAGCCGGCCCTATTGGCCCGGCACTTCCTCTCTGTGCCTATTGGCACAGTGTCGGTCGCCGAGGTTCAAATCATCCTCAATTATGTACAAAAAGGGTCACCCTTTTGGGTGACCCTTTTTGACATGGTTGCGGGGACTGGATTTGAACCAGCGACCTTCAGGTTATGCTTGCCAACTACGGCTTTCGCCGCCCCTAACATTAGGTCAAGGTTTGTGGTCTGGACTATACCTTCATCCTTCTCGATGAGTTAGGATGCCTGCCATCTAGTCTCTACACCTTCCTAGCATTCCTGCTAGGCTTGGCTCGGTATTGCCAGTTAAGGTTTCACCGAATTTGACAGGTTTCACTAATCCATTACTGGACTAGCAGCCCACAAAAGGACAACAAATCCCATCTCTCTCTAAATTTAGCTGACTTTGGAGGTCGTTGCCGCTTACCTTCCTCGACAAAACTAATGCTACTAGCATAGTTATTAAAAACCTCTACAGGCATAATATAAAAAACCTGCTTATCGCTAAGATAGATTATTGCAAAATCAAAATCTTGATTCGAATATTTCTTTCGAATCATTTTGCGTCGGTTTGTTTTTGTTCTCCTTGCATCCACTAAATGCATTTTCTTATCTTTGCTATACCATGCACTTTTAACTTGAATGCGAATTAATCGTCCTTCTTGATCTATAGCAAGATCATAGGCAAGACGATCACCAAAAGGCTTTAGAACATTAAACCCTTTTTCGAGGAGCTTCAAAATAACCGCAGATTCTGCAATGTCTGATTTGAGCTTTGTATCCATTATTGAGCCTGACGAGCTACCGGGCTGCTCTACCCCGCGTTTCTTCTCGATGGAATATTAAGGAAAACGCTTAGACAATTTTCTCGAAAATTCGAAAATTAGCCCAACGCACTTCTCCTTTATCCACCAAATTTTTATAAAGAACAATTTTATTCGACCTCGACATCCTTCAGGCACGAGATGAATTCAGTTATAAAATTTATATCATTTACACTCTATAAATTTTGACTTCATTTAAATACTATACACTAAATACAGAATGCTAGATACTAATTTTATTCTGGCACAACTCTATAAACTGTTTCGCCTTTACGAATAAGACCCATTTCTTCTCGACCCACTTTTTCTAAATACTCTGGATCATCATTAAGGCGTCTAAGCTCTTCGGTCAAACGAGCCTTTTTTTCTTCCAAATCTTCAATCTGTCCTTGATACTGCAAATTTCTATTTTTCAGCTCTTGCATCTTTTGGTAAGATGGCAAAAAAATAACAAGTATCGAAAGAGCGAAAATAAATAATAAAATGGCGTTTTTGAACATAATTCTGAAAAAGGATTAAAGGGTTAGAGGATTACAGGATTAAAGATTAAAAAAATAAAAACCTTTGCCACTCTAGTCCTTTATTCCTTTGGTCCTTTTTCTATACTATTTTTCCCCACAACGGGCCAGCATAAACAGCTTTATCGCCAAGCTCCTCTTCAATACGAAGAAGTTCATTGTACTTGCAAAGTCGATCTGTTCGAGACAATGATCCTGTTTTGATTTGCCCAACACCTGTTGCTACAGCTAAATGTGCAATCGTAACATCTTCTGTTTCACCAGATCGATGAGAAATAATCGATGTATATTTATTTTCTTTAGCCATTTTGATCGTCTTAAGCGTTTCAGATAAGCTTCCGATCTGATTGACTTTGATCAAAATGGAATTGGCAGCACTCTTCTTGATTCCTTCACCTAAGCGCTTAACATTAGTAACAAACAAATCATCGCCAACAATCTGAATATTGTCGCCAAGCTTTGATGTCATAGCTTGCCAGCCTGCCCAATCATTTTCATCTAGTCCGTCTTCAATAGAGATAACCGGATACTGCTTAATCATATCGCTATAAACATCGATCAGCTCTTCTGCTGAAATATTTTTGCCGTTATACTGATACCCGCCATCTTTATAAAAAGAAGACGAAGCAGAATCAAGTGCAATAAAAATATCTTTGTCTGGCTCATACCCTGCTTTTTTGATCGCTTCGATAATCAACTTTAAAGCATCTTCATTGCTTAATAGGTTTGGGGCAAATCCACCCTCGTCACCAACAGAGGTAGAAAGACCTTTTGATTTTAAAATCGACTTTAAATTATGGAAAACCTCAGTAGCCATACGAAGAGCTTCCTTGAATGTCTGCGCGCCTAAAGGAGCGATCATAAACTCTTGAATATCCAAATTATTATCCGCATGCATACCGCCATTTAGAATATTCATTAAAGGAACAGGCAAAATCTTAGCATCATCTCCACCAAGATATTTATACAAAGGAACTTTTTTGTCAATGGCATCCGCCTTTGCAACCGCCAAAGAAATACCAAGAATCGCATTTGCGCCAAGCTTAGATTTATTTTCTGTTCCGTCTAAATCAATTAAAATCTGATCAATAGCTTCATAATTTGGCTCAAGACCTATAATCTTTTCAGCCATCACAGTATTAACATTGTTAACAGCTTTGGTCACACCTTTTCCCATATACTTAGTCTTGTCTCCATCGCGAAGCTCAACAGCTTCATGCTCGCCGGTAGAAGCCCCTGATGGAACAGCTGCCCGACCCATAACGCCTGTATCAAGATAAACATCAACCTCTACAGTTGGATTTCCTCTAGAATCTAAAATTTGACGTGCTTGAACTTTTGTAATTTTTGACATGTTTGGATGCCCTCCGTAAAATAAAGAAATGATTTAACTAGCTCGTATTATTGAGCTTTGATTTCTATTAAATGTCTAAGAACATTATCATAAATCAATTTTGAAGTCAAGAGCTATCAAATCGATCCTTTTAAAGATATTGTAAGTTGGGCTCTTCAATTGACTTAAGAGAAATGATGTGATATCCTTTTATTCAAGTGCATAGAGAGATCTATCACAAATCAAACACTTATTAAGTGGGGAATTATTCTTATGAAGATGAAAAGATTTATTATTTTTATGAAAATTAATTGGGTCAAAATTCTGGTTATGGCTCTCACGGCCACCGCGGTAATCGCTGCAGGATTTTTTATCTATTATGCGGCCAGCAGCTTTAATCAGCTTGAATCTTTTAGCCAAAGACAAATCGCTGGCCAAATGGCTATCATGCTTCCAATGTTTGTCATCGTATACATGATTACCATGCCCATCATGATGGGGATGCAATACTACATGATGCAAGGCGGTTTTAGCAAGCTTTTTGATACAAAGATTGAAAAAGCTAAAGTCAATGTCAAATGGGACGAAGTCATTGGAATGGAAGGCGCCAAAAAGGAAGCATGGGAAATCGTAAAGCTTCTTAAGGACCGTTCCATGGTCACGGCTATTGGAGGAAAAATCGTCAAAGGAACCATGATGCTCGGGCCTCCTGGATGCGGAAAAACATATCTGGCCAAAGCCATTGCCACCGAATGTGGCCTTCCCTTTATTCCAGCCGTTGGAAGTGAATTTGTTGGAATTTTTGTCGGACAAGGCGTCTCACGTATGAAATCGCTTTTTAAACAGGCACGTGCTCTTGCTAAATTAGAAGGCGGATGTATTATTTTTATTGACGAGATTGATTCTTTTGCCCGTCCTCGCCAAGCAGATAGAGGATTCGGTGGAACAATGTCTATGAATGCGACCATCAACCAATTCTTAACCGAACTTGATGGTTTACGACAACAAGAAAATAATATTGTCGTTATTGCCGCGACAAACGTTGCAGAAAACGAACTTGATTCAGCCATTATGCGCGCAGGACGATTTGACCGAAAAATCCACGTCACGCGTCCAAACCTGAAAGAACGTGAAGAACTTTTTAAATTCTATCTAAAAAAAGTAGACTCTGATGATACAGTTAATCCTGGAATCTTAGCACGCAAAGCTTTATGGTTTTCTCCATCCGATATTGAAAATATGATTCGTGAAGCTAGCATCATCTCGATCCGGGATGGTTTGCGTAAAGTTTCCATGAAAGATTTGTCTGAAGCATATGACAGAATCACTTTTGGTCTAAAATCAAATATCACATTAACAGAAAAAGAAAAAATTTGGACCGCATATCATGAAGCCGGACACGCGGTCATTGCCTACATGCTTCATCCAACCGACGATGTTATCAAAGCAACCATTATCCCTCACAAAGGAGCTCTTGGCTTTGTTTCTCATAGACCATCAGAAGAACTACACAGTAGCAACAAAGATCATCTAATGGCTAATATAAAAGTAAGCATCGCAAGCTATGTTGCTGAAAAACTAAAATTTGGCACAACCTCAAGTGGTGTTGGCGGAGGACAAGGAAGCGATTTTGATACTGCCATGCGCTATGCTCATTATATGGTTTGGCAGCTTGGCATGGGCAAAACCGGTCTTATTGGAGACTTTCACTCTCTGGTTACCCCTTATAGCCAATCTCTAATTAGTGAAAAAACTAAAGAAGTTTTGGACAATGACACTCAAGAAATACTGCACAGCTGCTTAAATGAAGTAACCGATCTTCTTAAAGATAAAATTGATCTTCTTGAAACATTTGCTCAAGAACTTCTGAAAAAAGAAGAACTTGAATACGACGAAATCGAAGATATCTTTAAGAAATTTGGCATAACACCGTTATCGCGAAGTCAGGCACAAAAATAAAATATGACAAAATACTCAAAGAAATTTTGTTGGATATTAATTGTTTTCTGGTTAGCAGGCTTGATGGGCTGTTCTTCCAAAAAGGAAGAACAGCCTCTCTCCCGAATCGAGGCTAAAGAAAAAATCGAGCAAATTTTAGAAAACGATTATGATCTTTCTTCTGTTATAACCTGGACAGGCGATACATTCTGGATTTATGTTCCAGACGAGAATCCTCTTTATTCTATTGCAGGTGGCAAAAAATCAACAAAGCCTGTAAAGAAAAAATACACTCTTCAATACATTGATAGTATTTTTGACAATAACGATTTGAAAATCGAATACGACATCGTTGAAGCCACAAAACTTTCTTCCGGCAATGGCATGTCTACACAATATTCTAAAGAATTTAATACTAAATATCGAAATGTCACCACAGCTATTTCGCGCGTATTCTTTAAGGCTGAAAATCCGCCAAAATTTATTGTTCTTGTTGTTGCCAATATTAAAGATGGGCTTAAAACTACGACAACATTTTATACTGAAGACCTTAAGAAATATCAGGCAGGAGCACTTCCTCCAGACGAATACACCCTTCGCATCCAAACTGAACCATCTGGCGATGAAGCAATTAAAGGTGACGCTAAAGGCACGCACATCGAATACAAAGATATTGACATCAAAGATTTTATTGCTAAGCAAGTAACAACGCGCATTAATTTTAAATTTCAAAATAGCGATTTTCCGCCAGACAAAAATGTTGCTGACGAGATTCTAGACGCTGTTGTCAAAACCATTCATGCCTACGGTTTTGAAGACTTCTCTTCTGTAGTGCTTACTGATTTGCGCGCAAATAGCGAAATCACATTCTCAAAAAAACAAATCAATGCAATTCAAAGCACGCTTCCAAAAGAAAAACCTGCCTCCGCAGGAAAAATCATCACCATTGATTTTTCAGATTTAATGAAAAACACAAAACCAGACAACTCCCAAGATCAAAACTAAGAAAATTAAACATGTTTTTCTCCCTTGGTCGCGGCATTTTCCCACTTAGAGATTCCTGCCATAACATCTTTAAAGCACAATTTGGCTAGTTCATCAAAATCACTCATTAAGATTCTTTGAATGCGTCCAGGCTTCGAATAAAACTCTCTCATACCCCATGCGCCCAATCGTCCTAAATCTTCAATGCTTAGATGATCTGTTGGAATAACAGGATGAAGAAAATCCCATTGAAGCATATCAAGATTATCAGGATCAATCCATCCTCTTTTAATGCCGTCTGCCCAAATAGGAGACCCAGGAGGAGGCGTTAAATATCCGACCCACATCACGTCAGGATCAACCTGATCAGCAAACTCAAAGCGTTTTTTGATAATGGCTTCCGTATCATAATCAAACCCGATCATAATATCGCCAACGATAGCAATATCGTTTTTTCGTAAAATCTCGATTGTTTTGTAAATCTGATAAACAGAAATCCCTTTATCGAGCTTACGCAACTCATCATCACTGGCAACCTCAATGCCAAATACCGCCATAAACATTCCTGCTTTTTTCATTAAAGGAATATCTTTTTCCAAACGCACCCAATCACTGGCACAACCTAAGGAGACCCATTTCATGTCTAAATTTCTTTTAATCTTTTCTTCGCAGAATTCACGCACACGCGTAGGATTAAGATTAAAATTATCTTCCTGAATCACCATGACCTTAGCGCCAAACTTTTTCTCAAGTAATTCTACCTCTTCAATAACACGCTTTGCAGATTTTGCACGCCATCGATTAAAATGTTTAAGCGCTCTAGGATCATGCTCACTCCATTCATAGCAAAACGTGCATCCATGAGTGCATCCACGCGAGGTAACAATTTCAACAAAAGGCTTCCAATAGGTGTGTCCTATATATTTATCCATAGGAAACAAATCATAGGCCGGAAGCGGCAAAACATCCAAGTCTTTAATTAATTCTCGAATCGGACCGAAAACAACTTCATCACCTTTACGGCTTGCAAGTCCTGAAATGCTATCAAATGATGTCTTTTTTTGATTTAACGCATCCATTAGTTCATTAAAAGTAATCTCCCCTTCGCCCATCACAACAAAATCAATAGCCGGATTCTTGATTAGCGTTTCTTTGCTAAGATAAGAATACCAAAGTCCGCCAACAACAATCACGACATTCGGGAGCATCGCTTTAATCGCTTTAGCCGAATCATTAAAATATTTCTGAACCGCAAACCCTCCATAAGAATGAAGAATGTCCCCTAAAACAACAACCTGCGGATTCTTTTGTTTAACGGTATCAAGCATCTGATCAAAAGAAATCTCAAGGGCTTTGCAGTCCAAAACTTCAGGGACAATGGTTCCTTTTTCTCTGGCATAAGCCGCCCAATGCGCGTGCATTTGATTAGGGGCCACATGATGCCCATGGGTGGCCCATGATCCTAAATTGGGTGTTAAAAATAACGCCTTCATAAAAACCTCCTCATTTATTTTTTTAATTATTTATTTTTTAACAGCGAGAATCCCTTTAGACCAAATATCCAAAACGCTTTCCAAGGCTTCTTTAAAGGAAATCTTATCGCTGGATAAAAACTCAGGATTAATAATACTGTTAATGGCTCCCAAATAAGCACGCACCGCGATGGCAGTGTTAACACTTCGAAATTCTTTCTTTTTAATCCCCTTTTTAATCAGCTTTTCAACATCCATAATCTTCTCTGTTCGAAACGTAACAAAATCTGACCAAAGCGTTGGCAGCTCGCTTTTGATATCCAGCAAGAAATGATCAAACCAAGGAGACAAAGATTCCTGCAAAAATAACGTATTGGCCGCAATAATCCTTAGAGGGTCTTTTTCTTTTTGCTCGATCGCGGTTTGCTCGAGGTTAATACTTTCTTTTAGCCGGACAAAAAGATTTTGGGCAATTTCAGCCTTGCTTTGAAAAAACTTATAGATTGTGTTCTTGCTCATTTTTAAATCTGATGCGATTTCATCCATAGATGTTTTTCGATATCCAAATCGAATCATGCGCGCTTTGGCAGCATCTAAAACTTTTTGCTTTATTGTATTCTTATTCATGAGAAAAACACTCCTTTCTTAATAATACTCAAGAATACTCAATTAGTATCTTGAGTATTCTAACAAAAAAAATTTTTTTGTCAATAAAACGATTTTTGAATGGTTAGACGGCTATTCTGCTACCCGCTCTAAGATCGAGGCAGTTTTCCTGATAGGATTCTTTAAAAAGATTCTGCGCGGATCCTCCCGTGCAATGAGCTGGACCAGCACGCTTAACGTCGAGGGCTTGAAATTCTTTTATAATGACATTAATATCATTTTTGAAATGGTGCAAAAGGTGAAAACCACCCAAAACAAAATCGATCGAATCTTTTGGAAATGAACTTTTTATCTCCCTTAAGATTTCAACAATGCCTGGATGGGCACATCCGGTAACAACGCTAATATTTTGATTTCCCCTTAAAACAATAGACTGCTCAAAAATAGCCTGATCTTTGTATCGCCCCTCTATCTGCCCGGTCGTCCAAATGCGATCTGTAATTGGCAAAGGACTCACACACTCAACAATATTAGCGTTGGTAGACTCAAGTTTGTTAATGAATTCATGTGAAAAACCAGGGCAGATATAAACAGTGGCGTTTTCTATTTTTTCCAAAACCCACCAAAGCCCTCCAATATGATCCCAATGGTCATGCGAAATAACAATATGTTTGATCAAAGAAACATCAACACCAAAGGCCTGAATATTTCTTTCTAGACTCAAACCATCTGCACCCGTATCAAACAATACATCATCCCCTAAAAGACAAGAAAATCCCAAGCCCGACTGAAAACTAGAATTAATACTTTGATTATCAAAAAGAATTCTTATTTGCATATCTTAATCGCTTTTGTTGGACACACATTCTGACAACCAGCAAGTTTGTCGCATTTGTTTTCATCAATGACTTTGCATTTGCCCGAATCTTTATCTAAATAAAGTATTTTCTCCAGGCACAAATCAACGCAAGCAGAGCAACCAATACAATTTTCTTCATCAATAATTACGATTTTATTCATGTTAAGCCTTCGCCCTCATCTGACAAAAAGAACTCATTAAAACAATATTCCCAACAGAAACACCAGCATTTCTTGCCACAACAGGGCACTTAGCTTTAAAAAGAAAATAAATCAAGTGACTCTCTAATGCACTAAGCGTTTCATAGTTTCCCTGACCTTTACTTATAATTAAATTAGATTTATTGAACATATCAACAAATTGAGGATCACACTCACCTAAAATTGTTCCAGGCGCATCTGATCCACTTGAAATCACTTTAGCAATTTTATCAATGCCGCATTCCAGTGCGTCCTCTATCAAAGCATCATTAATAATCGGCTTTTCTCGAACAACATATGTTATTTTCTTTGTCTTCGATAGCTCTTCAATTAAAATCCTATCAAAAACCACCTCTCCCGCATTATCAGCCAAATAAAGAATTTCATCTGTTTCCGCTAGATCACTTTTAAATTTCTCATACTGAAAAACTATTTTATCCTCATCAGAAAAATCTTTTGTAAAAAGATTATCAATTTCTTTTTCAATGTCTAAAGAATTTTTTGCCCCATAATCAATAATATTTCCAGATATGGCAATCTCTAAAGCTGTTAAAAGCCGATCAGAAGATTTTTTGACCTTTTCTTTTAGCCTTGAGTAAAGAGATAACGCCATGGCATTGCTTTTCTTTTTAATTTGATAATAAGGATCTTGACGGCCCATTTTCCTTTCGATCATTCGATAAATATTTTGAGCCATTTGAGGTGGCGGCATAGAAAAATCAATGCTCTCAATCAAACCTCTGGCCTCTTTAATAATTTGTTCTTGTATTGCCTTGTCTTTTGTCACAAGATAAGCGGCTTCATCGATTTGCCGAATAAAACACGGAACGCATTCTTTGTATGTCAGCATCTAAGCTCCTTAAAAAATAATCTTAAATATATAGCACAATCCTATAAGAAGAATAAAAACACCGCATATTCTTTTAAATATTTTTTTATCGATTCCTACAGAAACAGCAGGCCCGATTTGTGCGCCAATAAAAACACACGCTAAAACACCGATGACAGTTGAAAAATCAAGCAAATGTTCTGCCGTGACAGCCGATATACGGCTAACAAACCCCAGCAGACCTGACAAAAAAACAATCATAGAGGATGTTCCTACCGCCATATGAGGCGAAACCCGTAAAAGCCCAATCATCATCGGCACTTCAAAAACACCCCCGGCTACCCCGGAAAGACCGCAAAAAAATCCAACGAAAGCCGCCAAAGGAGATATTGTAAGCGGATCAAAATTCGATTTCTCTAAAGGAATTTTCTTATGAAAATACCTCGAAAAAGCGCTAAGCGTATTTAACGTCCCAACAGGAAAGCACAACGAAAGTCCAGCTAAAATAAGCGTTAAGCCTAAAATAAATTTAGTTTGTCCCGGGTTTACAAGTCCGATCATAAAACCGGATACAAAAACCATAGCAATAAGTGGGAATCCCAAGAAAACAACGAGCTTCCAATCAATCTTTTTAAATTTCAAATACTGTATAGCTGAAGATCCCGCAGTGACAAAAATACACAAAAAGCTTAAGAATGCCGCTTGAACAGGATCTCCTAAGAAAAACATAAACACCGGCATATAAAAAAGCCCGCCCCCTAAACCAAACATCGAGAAAATAAGAGCAATTAAAAAAACACTTAAAAACAACAACATTTATTCTCCTTGGCGAAACACAAACGGTTTAGCTGCATCATTGCCGCAACGCCAGCGATGGTCACACCATAAAAAATAACCTTTTTCTTATCTTTAGCCTCTAAAATAGAATCAATCGTTGCGTTAACAACTGTTGAACCTGTTGCCAAAACAAGGTCTGCCCAATCCAACGATGAAATCAAATCCTTGTTTCCGTCTAATATTTTCTGACCAAAAAAAACTTTTCCTATATTGTCTTGATCTAAATCTAAAACTTTAAGATCATATTGCTTGGAAAATGCATCCACAAAAGCGGGCTGAAAACCAACAAAACAAATCTTTCTTACCCGCGGATATTCTTTCTTAATTAATAACACCGATTCCTCGGCGCATTGCTGAGGCTCTTCGTCACGACAATGAACCGTATTATGGGTCTCCCCTAAAAATCGGCACAACGCATTAATGGTTGCCACTTGCAAAGCCCTACGATAATTATTATTAGAAGGCATTTCAAGAATTTCTTTTAAGCTTCCTTCAAAACCGCCGTGCATGTCTGTAAAAGCATGGCCCAAGCATCCACGAAAATTTGCCTCAACAATTCTTTCTTTTCCTTTAAACAATGGAAAATCGTATTTTTCAGGATTTCCAATCGCTTCTTGCGGCGACAAAACCTTTGCGCAAATCTTTATATTTTGATCTAGAAATTTAAGATCATAAAGATTCTTGTAAATCTTTTTAATTGTTTGACTGAGTATCATTCTTGTTTTTCTCAATATTATACTTTGGGCATTTTTTTACATCATAGCTATCTCCCGGAGCATGTGATTTTGTAAAAACACATATTTTACAATCACAATCATCCGACGGGCCAACACCATAAGCTTGTTTGATCTTTAAACTATTTGCTTTCTTTTCTTTCTTCATAACACCACCTCTTATAAAGCAAAAAATCCCTTTTTTACTCTCTCCCAAATTTCAGAAAAGCACTTTATTAAATCTTGATTACCATTCTCAATCACTGTTTTTCCCTGCGAAACAGATTCAACAATTCTTTTGTCAAAAGGAATTTTTCCAATAACCTCAATATTTGATTCTAAAGAAAACATTTCAATCTTCTTTGTCATGTCTTCATTTAAATCAAACTTATTAATAATCATTTTTACTGGAACCTTAAAATGATCTGCAACCTCCATAACCCTTTTAGCATCATGAATCCCTGAAACCGTAGGCTCAGAAACAATAATTGCGCAATCAACATCAGACAAAGAAGCGATCACCGGGCAACCTATTCCGGGAGAACCATCAACAATAATCCAATCCACATTATTCTTCTTGGCCAATTCTTTTGCTTTTTGCTTAACCGTTGCAACAAGCTTTCCAGAATTTTCTTCAGCGATTCCAAGCTTGGCATGAACAAATAAACCAAAACGAGTATTGGAAACAAACCATTGACCCGACAAATTTTCTTTCATTTCAATAGCACCAGATGGACAAGCCAACGCACAAAAACCACATCCTTCACAGGAAACAGAATCAATAAGAAATTTATCACTCAAAGTATCTTTTTTGATCGCCTCAAAACGGCATAAACTTTGACATAACCCACACGAACAGCATTGATCCTTGCTAATAAAAGCAGTCTTTCCGCTTCTAAACTCATGAACTTCCTGACTTTCAGGATTTAATATCAAATGCAAATTAGCAGCATCAACATCACAATCAACCAGAATTTTATTCTCAGCTAACGAGGCAAAAGCAGCAGTCACGACTGTCTTTCCTGTTCCGCCTTTTCCACTAATGATTAAAATTTGCTTCATTTTCTCGCCTTTATTTTAATACTTTCCCACAATTCTAAAAACTTCTGTCGATATGATGGAATCTCGTCGATAATCAGCGAACCTTTCGAATAAACTCTAGCAATTTCCCTATCAAAAGGAATTTTCATTAAAATATCGATATCTTGATTTTCGCAATACTGAATCGTCTTATCGTTTCCTAAATCAAACCGATTAATAATAACGCCAAACGGAATCTTTAATTTGCGCAAAACTTCAACGCCAAGCTTTAAATCGTTTAATCCAAACGGCGTTGGCTCTGTAACCAAAACTGAATAATCGCTTCCTTTTACAGACTCAATCACAGGACAACTTGTTCCTGGAGGGGCATCAATAATCGTTATGAAATCTTTTTTAATATATTTTTTTACTTCTCTGATAACCGGCGGAGCCATGGCCTCCCCTATTTTCATCTTACCCGTAATAATCTCAAGGTGATTCTTTGTCCCCTTTTGAACAATTCCTATTTCTTTTTTCTCTTCACTAATCGCCTTATGAGGACAAAAATATTGACAAGCTCCGCAACCATGACACAAAGCAGAAAAAACAAGATGCTTCTTACCGAAAACAGCAATCGCATTATAGGCACACACCTCTTGACACCTTCCGCACAACTTGCATTTTTCAGCATCAACTTTAGGAACAAGAGTAAAAACCTTATTTTCCTGATTTATAACAGGATCTAAAAAAAGATGTGCATTTGGCTCTTCAACATCACAATCTAAAAGCTGGCAAGAAATTCCTAAGACAGAAGCAAGATTTGTTGCCACCGTCGTTTTGCCTGTTCCCCCTTTGCCACTTGCAATTGAAACAATCACGATTTTCTTCCTGTCTCTTTTGTTGCAACCAAAGTTTTTTGATTTTTAGTGCTTATCATTTGAACTTTAAATCCTGCTCGATTAAAAAATCTTTTCATTTCAATCCATGGAACATCAAAAGCCTTGTGAATATTCCCTTCTTTTTTATGAATATCAGAAACAACCTTCAAGCCCGTTTCATTAAAATCACTAATAACAATTTTTCCGTTTTCTTTACACAGGCGGACAAATTCACTCGTCACATCAAAACAACTTTTAATATGATGGAAAGTATTGATGCAAAAAATGCAATCAAAACTTTTAGGATCAAAAGTAAAATTGCAAGCATCCTCAATACCAAATTTAACTTTTCGCGTAAGCCCAAGAGCCTTAAGATTGTCTTTGGCAAACTCCTGCTCCTCAAGAGAAATGTCAACACTGGTAAAATGATATCCCTGTGCAGCTAAAGCCATCGTAAAATATCCTTTGCCAGTGCCAACTTCCAGGATTTTTTTACCAATAGGTTCAGTCTTAGAAATAATCAAATCACGCTCTTTAATAATATCGTATCCAAAACGCTCATAAATTTTGCTTCTCTTTAAGAAATCTTGTATTAAATCTTTTGTAGCAACACTCACTTTAAGCTCCAGATTTTGATTCAACATTAGGATCTTGCGTAATAGAAAAATTACCTTCTTTGTATTTCTCAACAGCCTCTTTAACAGAGCCTGTGGCACCTAGACAAAACTTGATCCCAGCAGCATTCAAAGTCTCGCTCGCATTAGGACCAATATTTCCTGTCAAAACACATTCAACACCTTTATCTGCCATCAGTCTTCCAGATAAAACGCCAACCCCTCCAGTGCCAGCAGCATTAGCATTCTCAAGCACTTCAAATTCTAATGAATCAGTATCCACAATAAGAAAATATTGTGCACGCCCAAATCTTGGATCAACAGCTGATTCTAAGCTTACCCCTTGTGATGTTACGCAAACTTTCATAATTCTCTCCTTAAATAAATATCTGACTTACGAGGTGACTAAAATTCTCAACGACGAACGTCAAATCAACCTATATGAATTTATCCCACGCGCATACATATCGAAATCCTTAAATTTTTATCTTTTATTCATCCGCGTGATCACATTCTGTTTTATCGAGACCATAACCCTTCCCAGAGCGAGGAATACAAGGACTATCATCGCTTTCAAGGCTATTTTGCAAGAATCCTTCAATTGTTTTTTCAATAGAAAGATCAACGCCTAAAATTGGCTTTATATTCTTTGCTAAAAAAAGCTCACGAGCCCTTTGCCCCATGCCTCCAGCAATAATACAATTAACACCTTTGTTTCCAAGAAATTCAGGCAAAAAACCTGGATGATGACCTGGATTTTCAATAGACTCCTGACTAACCAACTCATTGTCTTTAATTTCAACTAAAGTAAAGCTAGGACAACGTCCAAAATGAGGAGAAACACGATCTCCTTCTGTTGATATTGCAACTCTCAATACACTCTCCTTTTAAAGATTTGTTAACTATTGATTCGAATCCTGAATTTGCTTTTTTACAAAAGCAAGCTCTTGCTCTAATATTTTAGCCTGCTGCTTTAAATCCTCAACACCTGAAACAGACACATTGCCTTGAGGTTGCTGAGCTCTCCAAGCAAAACCTCGACCTAAACCAAGCCCTCTTCCAAGGCCTCTTCCAAGGCCTCTTCCAAGGCCTCTTCCAAGGCCTCGGCCAGACCCAGTGCCCCTACCCATCACGCCCTGAGGCTGCCTCATTTGCACATTATTTGGATTTTCGACAACACAATTTCCCATTCCCCATCCTGTCATTTGCCCCATTCCTTGTGGGCCACTTCCGTCTCTTGCTGGCATTTTACCCTCCTTTAAATGAGCAGTTAAGTTACGGAACGCTAGTGAACGTAACTTAGAGCTGCGAATTTACTCCGCGCCCGAAGTGCGTCGGAGCTAATGAACACATGATTTACGTCACTAATATTCCGTAAATCATACGTGAGAATTTACCCTTAACGTGTAACGTTAAGGGTTTTACTGTTTCAATTTTTTAACTTTACCCCAAAAGCGCTTTTAAAGCGACTTAGGGGTTTCTGTAATCATCCTATCTGGCATTTCTCACAAAGACCATGAAAGTGAATGGTATGGTCTTGAATTTCAAATTTATATTTTTGACTTAATCCTTTTTCAACCTTTTGTAAAAATTCTTTTTCTTCGTCCATAAAATCTGCATAATCAATAATCTTAGAGCATTTTCGACAGACCAAATGATGGTGGTGTTCGTTTTTTCCTCCCCTTAAAAGCTCATAACTCGCCTTACCATTTCCAAAATGAAGCCTGGTCACCGCTCCCATTTCAACTAAAAGCTCTAAATTGCGATATACGGTTGTTAGCCCTATGTTTGGATATGTCTTATGAACCAACAAAAAAATATCTTCTGCGCTCAAATGTCCCTTTGCCTTAGCAAGAACATCTAGAATAAATTCCCTTGGCCTTGTAAAGCGAAACCCTCCGCCTTGAAATCGTCCTCGCCAGCATCCTTCACTTTGGCCCCGCATAAAATATCCTCCTTATTGATAATGATTATCATTACCAAGTATAGAACAAGCAGACCCATTTGTCAAATAAAAATATTTTGAAAATTTTGAACAATAACCCTATTAGTCTTTAAACATTTTTTGTGTTGTGCCGATCGGTGTTTTATACCGATAAACAACGTAATAACTTGAGACAACAAAAGTGATGATGGTGACAAGCTGAATGAATTGGGAAGCTTCTATGCTGATATGGTGAATGCTCAATGCTAAAAGCGACACCAGAAGAGAAAACTCGCTCAATTGACCTAAGCGAATGCCGGCTTCGGTTGCAAAAGACTTTTGTTCTCCTGAAAGCATCAGCATTCTTTTAAAAATATACGGTTTAGAAATAATAAAGACAAACGCGAGAATAAACGCCGGAATAAAAAGTTTCGAAATAATCGATAGATTAAATTCTGCACCTAAAGCAAAGAAAAATAACACAAGAAAAAAATCACGCAAAGGTCTTAATTTATCAGCAATAAATCGAGCAATAGGATGTTGGGCTAATGCCACTCCAGCAAAAAAGGCACCTGTCTCATAAAAAAGCCCCATGCGATTAGAGATCGCAGCGACTCCAAAACACCAGGCTAACCCAGTTATAAAAATCGCTTCGTGCAAATGATCAATTTTCTTTAATGTTTTACGCAAAGCAAAACGTTCAAACAAAAATGCAGCAGCAATCAACAAAACAAGCTTAAACAAAAGCCATCCGGTGTTCTCAATCGCAAGACTTTGATTATACGTCCCACGCAAGAATGCTAAAGCCCCAACAGCAATCAAATCTTGAAAAATCAAAATACTAATGCACACCGCCCCAATTCTCTCTTGATGCAACTTTGTCGTCGGAAGAAGTTTAACCGTGAGAATCGTGCTGGAAAACATTAACGCAATTCCAATCCAGACGCTATCGGTAAAAGAAAATCTCATAAAAAACGAAAATAAAAATGCTATCAAAAAAGACAGCGCGCAGTTGGTAATGGTAACAACTCCTGTACGCTTAAAAAGTTTGAATAAATGTTGAGGGTGCAAACAAAGACCTGCTAAAAACAAAAGAAGTGTGATGCCTAAATGGGATATAGCCTGAATAAAGTTGACTTCTTTGATAAGCCCTAATCCCCAGGGACCAAGGATAACCCCACAGAGAATATAACCTACAATGATCGGCTGACGCAAAAGAACCGCTAAGATTGACAGAATCCCGGTGCCTACTAAAACAACACTTAAATCAAAAATAAAATCATGCATAGAGGGTCTTAGTTAATAATTATCAATATTTTGTTAAAAATATTATAACATTAAAAATAAATAAATAGACACAAGATTAACTTTATTATATTTATTTATCTTTGCCTTAAATCATTTTTGGTTTGATAAACTTCTCTGCTTTTTTTAAATTATTTCTCAAAAATTTTATCCAACCACTTATTTTTAATTATTTCATTATCTTGAATCTGGCCGTTTCCCCATCCCTGACCTTTGAACATAGGAATTTTCTCCCAATCCCAATTGATGTAGCAGATCATTGCAATATTATTCTGATCAACAAAATCAAACAAGCGCTGATACCAAAACTTCCATGATTTTTCACCTTGCTCGACACCTACCCCTAGTGGCGTTGCCTCAGCGATCATCACAGGTTTATTGTGTTTTTGTGCAATATTTACAATGCGCCTCATGTTGCCCTGACTAAAAGCATCAAAAAATGAGATGCCAACCCAATCCACATAATCGTCGCCAGGATACCAACGTTCAACATCCCCAGTTACAAAACCACCATATGAATGCCAGACATACAATACATTGTTAACGCCTAGTTTCCTTAAGCGATTAACAATATATCGATAAGCTTGAATATACGCTAACGGCTCATAATGATTTTCTGGATTATCAAATTCATATCCAATACGTAAATAAAACTTCGTTTTTGAATTCTTTTTAAACCAACTCGCTAACTTAGAAATATTTTTATCATATTTTTCATCTAAAATTTCTCTTAATGCTCCTACGATATAAAATCCAATCTGAATCTGGGCATGGGGATATTGATCAATTAACGCTTGTGCGTATTGAACTCCAGATCCAACATTAGAAGGAGAATCAAGCCCTTCAAGATTTTGGATAGATGTGTATGCCATAAAACCATCGGGAACATGACCAACATCGCTAACATACGCATTAATACTTTCAACATTTTGTCCAATAAAAATAAGTAGGATGTTTTTACGCTCTTCAGCTGCTGAGGAACGTAAAAATAAAATAAGAAAAATAATAAAGAAAATTACCTTTTTCATAAACTTTAAGCCCCTCTGTTTTATAAAATATTTCCAATCAGATTAAAATCTACAAAGAATAAAATTAATAATTAAAAAGATGAATAAGTTCAAATTTCTCTTGGCAAGCTTCATTGAGAGCCTTTAAGACCTTTTTTCTCGTCGATGGCGTTAGCCATCGGCCTTTCGAAGCACGAACAACCATCTTATGTGTAATTTCACCTTTCGAGGCAACCACAAGGTCATGGGACTTTAGACCATGCGTATCTAATATTTCTTTTATCGGCTGTTCGCCAAGATTACGCTCCATGACGTCCTAGACTCCAATATCTTCATTCCAAAGTTTTGCGTTATTTTGAATAAAATTCTCCATCAAAGAAATGCATTCCTTGTCTTGCAAAACTTCAACCGAAACTCCTCGAGATTTCAAAAACTCTTCTTCTCCCATAAAGGTCTTGTTTTCCCCAATTACAACATGTGGAATTTTATAAAGAATAACCGCGCCCGAACACATCGCGCATGGCGAAAGAGTCGTGTAAAGCATGCATTCTTTATAAATCGACGCCGAAAGACGCCCGGCATTTTCTAGAGCATCCATTTCTGCATGCAAAATCGCACTTTGTTTTTGAACCCGTCGATTATGTCCTCGACCAATAATCTTATTATTGTGAACAATGACAGACCCAATAGGAATGCCACCTTCTTGTAATCCTATTTTTGCCTGTTCGATCGCAGCTTTTAAATATTCATTCATTACTATCCTTTTTTAAAAAATTAAGACAATTCCTTTTAAAATCACTCTTTGGCATTACCCAGAATAATAACAGCCCGATTTAAATCCAAATATTCTTTTGCCAAACGCTGAATATCTTTAAGGGTAATCTGATCAATAAGCTTTTCATGCTTCCTAAAATTATCAAACCCTAGTCCATAAATTTCATCTACAGCTACACGAGAACTTAATGCTCGATTTGTTTCAAGCTGCGCTTGATATGTTTCCTTAAGATGATTTTTGATCTTATCTAGCTCCTCTGGGGTTACAGATCCCTCTTGAATTGAAAGAATAATGCCTTCCATTTCTTGTTGAGCTTTACGCACATGCTGCTGGTCAGTTAAAACATAAAAATAAATAAATCCTGTGTCCTTAAATTCTACCGAGCGACCTCCCAAAGAATAAGCCCAACCATATTCATCACGAATATCATGAAACATCTTTCCATTAAAAGAACCAATCAAAGCTGACAGAGCATTGATTCCCCAGCGATCCGGATAACTTGCTCCCACGCCCTGAAAACCCATAAGCACAATCGCCTGATTTTTATCAAACGTCACGTTTTTAACAGTCTTGGCTGCAACGCTCTCAACTGTGTGCTGCGGCAACTCGCTTTTATTCTCTAAAAGTGTGCCAAAAGTTTTTTTAACCATCTGAATAGCTTCGTCCTCACGAATATCCCCAAAAACAGTAACAACCATGCGTGATGGCGCACGAAGATTTTGATAAAATCCTTCAATATCCAAACGGGTTATCTTTTTAATAGATTCAAAACTTCCTTCTGTTTCATTCTGAAATGGGTGACCCTTAAAAAGAATTTCTTTAAGTTCTTTTGAAGCTAAATAAAAAATATTATCCTTCTTTGCCTTTATCTCTGAGACAACAACATCTTTTTGTTGCTGTAGTTCGTCCTCTGAAAAAGTCGGATTAAACAAAATATCTTTTGCTAGATTTAAGCCTACACTAAAATCCTGTGACAAGCATTCAAAGCTTAAACCCAAAATATTTTTATCGCAAAAAGTATCAAGTCGAATCCCTTGAGCTTCTAACTCTTGAGAAATATCACTAGCCGTGCGTTTCTTTGTGCCCTTGTTCAAAAGCTTTGACGTTAAATAGCAAATTCCGGAAAGACTTTGAGAATCAAAAAACTGTCCACCTTCAAAAAATGCATTCATGGAAACAACAGGAAACCGATGATCCTCCTTAACAAAAATCCTTAAGCCATTAGCTAAAACAACTTCTTTAATTGCGGGCATTTCAGTTCTTAACTCGTCTTTAACCAAGACTGATTCGCCTGAATTTAACGGCGCTAAAATAGCAAGATTTTCCTTTTCTGGATCTAAATACTTTTGAGCAACTTCTTTGATATCTTTTTGAGTTAGCTTCTCAATGCGATCTAGATAATGCTGCGAGAAATGATAATCATCCGCCATGCCTTCATCGTACGCCAAGCTAAAAGCCAGCGCTGGCGCGCTTTGATGATCTAAATAATAATCACTCTTAATTTTCTTTTTTATTCTTTTAAGCTCATCTGCGCGAATACCAAAGCGCCTAATCCGTTCAATTTCCAGACGAATATTTTCAACAACAGCGTCTTTATTTTTATAATCACATTTCGCTTCAATCTCAAGAATTCCTGAATCAACAAGCGTATAATGATTCGCAGAAATAGAATAAACCAGGTTCTTTTGTTTAAATAAATCAAGATAAAGTCGACTACTCTCTCCTACCCCTAAAGCAGAGACTAAAATATCTAAAGCAAAAACATCTTCACTTAACAAGCTCGCTGTCGGAAATGCCATATCAATACGCGTTAAATCGGTCTGATATTCTCCCTTAGAATAACGTGCAAAAAGTTGCTCTGGCTCTTTGGGCAGATTCCTTGCTATTTCTGGCTGCCGCTTAAAATCAACAAAAGCACTTTTGACTTTTTCAAGTGCAGCAGCAGACTGTATATTTCCAACAACAGAAAGAACAATATTATTAGGCGCATAATGTTTTTGATAATACTGAACCATATCTTTCTGCTGAAGGTTTTTTAAGACATCCCTATACCCAATAATCGGATGACGATATGGATGCTTTTTATAAAGGGCTTGGAGCATCATGCGAGAAACAATAAAATCTGGCGAATCTTCATACATATTTAGCTCAGACAAAACCACATCTTTTTCTTTCCTAAATTCTTCTTCATCAATCACTGCGTGCATCAACATATCAGAAAGAACATCAAGGCCAGTCTCAAAGCGGTCAGCAGGAACTTGAATAGTAAAAATTGTGTAATCCCGACCCGTTGATGCATTGATAGAGCCTCCGGCACCCTGAACTTCCTGCGAAATTCTTCCCGGCAAGCGAGATGGTGTCCCTTTAAAAATCATATGCTCCATAAAATGCGTTACGCCGCTTCCTAAAAATTGCCCTTCGCTAGCAGACCCTGTTTTGACTAAAGCATACAAGCAAACCGACGGACTAGAGTCAAACTCTTGAATCAAAACCGTTAGCCCGTTTTTAAGAACATGTTTTTCAGGCTTACCTGAAGAGCCCTGAGCCGTAACTGCAAAAATGCTCGAGAAAATGAATATAAAAAATATTTTTTTAAAAATCATAAAGAAATTCTTTCTTAGTGTTGAATTAAATAGGTCTTAGCTTTGTGAAACGATGTGGAAAAATACTATTCTTTTACTTTGCGTTCAACAATTTTCAATTTCTTATCAATGAATAATTGAATCACTTTAGGATAAAGCTTATGTTCGACCTTGTGAATACGCGCCTCTAGGCTTTTTAGGCTCTCGCCTTTTTTAATGCAAATAGACTCTTGCGCGATAATCGGCCCATGATCTACTTTTTCATCAACAAAATGAACAGTGACGCCTGTTTTCTTTACGCCTGAATCAAACGCATCTTTAATCGCATGAGCACCCTTAAATAAAGGAAGAAGCGCTGGATGGATATTAAGAATCTTTTTTTTGTATGCCTTAACAAAATAAGGGCTTAAAATACGCATATATCCTGCCAAAACAACAAAATCAACACCAAAACTTTTAAGCTCTTTTATAATAGCCTTGTCCATTTCTTTTCGGTTTTTAAAAGCCTTTGGATCGACAACAACTGTTGCGATCCCTGCCTTAAGTGCACGCTTTAGCGCAAAGGCATTTCTATTATCCGAAACAACAACATTAAGCTTTGCATTAATCTTTTTCTTGCCTAACGCATCAATAATCGCTTGAAGATTCGAACCATTACCACTTACTAAGACTGCAAAGTTTTTCATACTAATTTTACGCCTCCTTATGCAATCCTACTCTTATTACGATTATAATATATTAAGCTAATAACCCCGACTAAAGAAAAGATAATGCCAACCCCCATTAAAATTTTATAATTGGCAACGTTCATCTTGTCAGACAGCCAAGAACTTATGAACATAGCTAACAAAAATCCTAAATGCATAACAAACTCGAGTGAACTAAACACCCTCCCTCTCATCTCATCCTTACTTAAGTCATGAACAATAGTATTCGAGGCAATAAAGATTGGGCCAACAATTAATCCAAGCAAAAAAGCTAAAGCAGAGCCAAGAAACAATACAGGAATTTTTTGAACAACCAGAGCAAAAACCGTCATCATTAAGCCACCAAGAATCAAACACGTAAAAATGACCTTAAAACGCGAAAACTTTTTCCCAAATCGCCCATACAAAACTGATCCACAAAATAATCCAACACCTAAAATAACCGCCAAAAACCCAAGATCTTTAGTAATACTCTGAAAAGCCTCTTGAACAAAAACAATAATGACCACATAAACCGCACCAGCTGCTGCCATCAGAATAAACATCATATTAACCACAAAACGAATTTCTTTATGATTAACAAGATAGACAAAACCTTCTTTAATATCAGCAAAAACAGATTTTTTAATCTTGCTAATCATTTCTTTAGACGTATCAATAATTTTTCTTCGATCAAGATGAATATTCATTTTTGTATTAATGAGAAAAACGAGAGTGCCCGATGTAAAAAATGTTGCCGCATCCCAAAAGAAACCCCCTCTTGCTCCTGTTTTCTCGACTAAATATCCACCAAACGCACACCCTAAGACAAAAGCAATCATGCCTGTAATCGAAACAAGCGAATTAGCAGACAATAATGTTTTTTTAGCAACCAAATCAGGAACAATTGACATCTTAGCTGGAACATAAAAACGGCTTAAACAAAAAATGAGAAAAACAACAAAATAAATAGGAACCATTGAACTCTGAAAAATAAGAATAGTTGGAATCGTTAAGACAAGAAGTCCTCGAACAAAATCACAAACAAAAAGCGTTGTACGCCTGTCCCATCGATCAACATAAACGCCAGCAATTGGACCAACCACAAAAACAGGGATAATTGTAAAGGACAACAACTTCGCCAACTCAAATGTTGATCCAGGCATGCGTCCAGCAACAAGACCAATCAAGGCCATTTGGTTAATCCGATCTCCAAACTGAGAAATGATTTGTCCTAACCAAAGAAAAAGAAAGTTTTTATTTTTAAAATTCTCAATCATATTCTTGTTTTATCAATATCACTTATTGCTTTTTTAGCGTTAAAAATCAGCTTATTATAACATTAGTTTTCGCTTAAACAAACCTTTCAGCTCTTCTTTTAAGGAAGCTTGCCTTCCAGACATTCTTGTGCTTTTTTTCCTTCTCCCAACATATGATAACCATAGCATAAATTCTGTCGAGCATTATCAAAACTAGGATCAAGCAAAAGTGTTTTTTGATAAAGCGAAATAGCCTTTAAAAACTCTTCTTTTTCAGAATACACAACCCCAAGGCTATAATAAATAGATGGATTTTCTGGATCACTTTTAAGCATCTGCTCATATTTATTTTGCAAAATTTCATAGACTTTAGTTTTGTTTTCGTTGAGCGTCTTCTCTAAATTCTCTGCACCAACAACCTGATCATACTGGCTAATCCCTTGCCAATATTGACCTTGATCAACCAACGCTTTTCCAAGGCTTATACGCGCTCTTGCATTAAAAGGATCAGCTTTAAGCGCTTCTTCAAAATGATACTCGGCCTCCTTAAAATTTTCTTCTTCTGCCCTTTTTAGACCCATAATCGTATGAGCCCGCACATGAGAAGGCTGATAAAAAAGAATTTTACCAATAACAGCTTCTTCATTTGTCGCATAAATATTTTCTTGAATTGTGGTCACTGACAAAAGAACAAACCAAAGAATGATCATTATTCTAAAAATAATCGGTGAGATTCTTTTGTATACGAAAACACTTACAATTACAAAGAGTGCAAAAATTCCAACAGAAGGAACATACCAAAAGTGATTCGGAAAAATAATATATCCTGGTTGCAAGCGAAGAGGAATAATTTGTGAAACAGGAAAAAGTGTAAACACCAAAAAAACTAAAAAAAACAACATTTCTTTTTTAATGTGCTTACGCAACTTGATTAGAATAAACAAGCACACACAAGCGATAAGGACAACTCCTAAAATAGAACCACTAAAAAAACTTTTTTCCAAAGGAAAAATTCGATCAAAATACAAATCGTACGGAAAAATAAAAATACGAAGATACCCAAAAATAGATGTTAAAAATGTTGCTATTCCTAAAAGAATATCTTTAAGCATAAATCCGTGTGGAATTGCTACTATGCCAAGAATTTTCCTAATAATGGCATAAGTTACTAGTAGAACAAAAAATGGAGAAATATTTTTAACCAATTTTAAAATATCTCTTCGAACGAAATTCTTTATAAAAAACTCATATGCCAACAAAACAAATGGCAACATCACAGAAGATTCCTTGCTCAAAAGAGCTAAACAAAAACAAAACAAAGATAAAGCATAATACACAATCTTTTTCTTTTCTCTAAAAAGACAATACAAAATAAAACTCGACCATTCAAAAAAAGCACATAATAAAATTGATCGGCCTGCGATGTACGATACAGCCTCGGCGTTGATCGGATGAATGACAAAAAGAAGCGCTGTCAAAAACCCTAAAACCTTGTTTTTCAGAATAAGACTAACAGATTTAAAGACAAGCAAAGAAACCAACAAATGCAGGAATAAATTTGTTAAATTAAAAAAGAATGGATTAAATCCAAACCAGCGATAATTAAGAGCAAAACTAAGGGTAACAAGAGGGCGATAATATCGATTAGCGCCAAAGAAAGAAGTTTTAAAGATAGCCGGGATATTTCTTAAACTTTGAATTTGAGTGTTGTCTAAAATAGAAATCTGATCGTCCAACACCTTAAATGGAGCAGACAGCATAAATGAGTAAAGAAAAAAACCAAAACTAAGAAGGATAAAGATTTGAACAGGTGTACGGGAGAAAAAATGAGAAAAATATTGTCTTCTTATCATTTAACTTTCTAAAAGACCCTCTTTCCAATCGCAGGCAAGAGCCTTGATTTCTTTTTCCCCCGAATCGCTTAAATATTTTGACAAACTGTTCGAGGGTCTTCTTTTTTCTTTAGCCTAGACAAAAAGCTCAGCTTCCTTCTCGCCCCCGAATCGCTCAAACATTTTTAAAAGCTGTTCGAGGGTCTTCTTTTTTCTTTCACTTAAAAAATTTTAAAGAAAGAAAACAAGAAGAGCCGACGACCAGAGTCGAACTGGTGACCCACGCATTACGAATGCGTTGCTCTACCAACTGAGCTACGTCGGCAATTACCTTAATATCAAATCAAGCAAAATTGCCAGTCCCTTTAGGGGCGCCAGCAAGTTTACCTTAATGCTTTTTTGAGAAAAACTTGCGCCACACTCACTTTCCTTAAAATCCCAATCAAGAAAAAGTGCTAGTCCCCTTAGGAAAACTAGCAAAAGCACCAATATCTTGGCTTTCTAAAATAGAAACTCCAAAAAAAATACTTAAAAACAGAAAATAGAATAACGGAATTTTTTACGATGTTTCGAGTGGCTATAAAATAAAAAGTGCCGAGAGGCGGAATTGAACCGTCGACGCAAGGCTTTTCAGGCCTTCGCTCTACCAACTGAGCTATCTCGGCATAAATCAATTTTTTTATATTTAAAAATCCCATTGTATCAAAGTTATTCGAGTTGTCAACGGGTTTCAACGTATATCATCTGATATCTTCTTAGCCAACTTTTATTGCCTTGCACGATTTTTAATCTTCACAAAAACATCCTGAGCAATTCCAATATTAGGAAGCATATTTTTTCGAGCCTTAACACGTAAACGAACTTCTAATGAAGAAATTTGTGCAATATCAATCGTAACCGCTGCCCCATTCACTATTGCTTTAATCGTTCCAAGTTTATAATCCTTAGTCTGAATAAGGCCCATAACGCCAACAATCTCAACAGCCGAATCCCAAATCGTATCATAATCAAGCTCAGAATCTCCTTCGACAGTATCTGGGCTAATCGCATAACCGCCCAACGCCCCGAGCCCACCGACGACGGCATAAACACAACCGCCTGCTGTCAACGAAAAAATAAGCACAAGCACGACCCATAAAGATTTTCTTTGCCGCAAATAAAACATGCCATCCCCCCCCATTTAAAATTAATCTTATTTCTCAATATTTTCAGCCACTTCAAAATCTCGCTTCCAAGACCTTGCCGCCACAAACAAAGATACAATCAGTGCCGCCAAAAGCCAGTCACGCCCAATTAAAATGATCGCCATCCACGAATATCCACCATAAGGCTGAGCAACTTCTTTGACTAAATCATTAATCAACAAAATTCCCAACACCAAAGGCGTAACAAAACGCACGCACACATCCCAAGTCGGGCTTAAGCTTTTTTGTGTCACATGATTAATATGGTCACGTAATTTCTGTGATTTTAAGATCCATCCCACTAAAAGACATTCAATAATGCCAATTACAACAAGCCCATAATGTGTAATAAAATGATCAACAATATCGACCCAATAAATCCCTGCCTTAGTTGAAAAAATCATACTTCCGAAGAATCCCACCGTACACACAACCGACACAATTACTTTACGCGGATAATGAAATTTATCAATAACTGCCGATGTAAATGCCTCAACTAAAGAAATCGCACTCGATAGCCCAGCGACGACCAACATCCCAAAAAACAAAACACCAAAGATATTAGCAAATCCCGGCATCAAACTAATGGCCTGAGGATAAGTCACAAACGCAAGCCCAATCGATTCCTTGACCACTTCACCAACAGGAAGCCCTGTCTTAAATGACATATAACCTAAAACACCAAAAACGGCAAATCCAGAAATAAATGAAAACAAGCAATTGCCAACGCTAATAATAAGCGCATCTTTAATAATATTTGCCTTGCGCGGCAAATACGACGCATATGTCATCATAATACCAAAACCCAAAGACAAAGTAAAAAATATCTGAGAAAAAGCATCAATCCAAATCTGAGGCTTAGATAAAAGAGAAAAATCTGGTTTTAAATATTTCTCAATTCCAATCGCCGCTCCCTTTAAATTTACGCTCCAAGCCACCAAAATCAAAATAAGAGCAAACAACAACGGCATAAAAATTTTATTGGCGCGCTCCACCCCTTTTTGAACACCAAAGAATACAATGCCCCAGCTTAAAAACCAAACCGCACTCAAGGAAAAAAGAATCGGCGTTCGAATATCCCCAATACTTCCAGGACTTTGACTCACCTGCAAATATTGATTAAAAAAGAAATCATTCGGGTCTGCACCCCAAGACAAATGAAAAGAAAAAAAGACATAGCTAACACACCAAGCAATAATAACCGCATAATACACCATAATGCCAAACATCGCACAATTCGCAGCCCACCAGCCAGCCCACTCCCAATGACGATCTACTTTAGCAAAACACATCGGCGTTGAGCCGCGCATTTTGTGACCCAACCCAAGCTCTAGAATCATCAAAGGAATACCAACAACAAAAAGCGCAATCACATAAGGAATTAAAAATGCGCCTCCTCCATTCTTATAACAAAGATACGAAAACCGCCAAATATTTCCAAGACCAACAGCAGATCCCAGCGCCGCTAGAATAAATCCCATCCGCGTCCGCCACTGCGGACGCGGATGATGAGGTTGACTCAATTGATTTTCTTTATTAATCATAATATAAAAACAAAGAAAAAACTTCCTTCAATTACCTATTTTATCATTTATATTATCACAAAAAACAAAATGATATCTTTATTTACAAAGTGTATTTTGAATAATAAAAGCAACAAGTACAATCGAAACCATAGACATCAATTTAATAAGAATATTAATACTTGGTCCAGATGTATCCTTAAAAGGATCACCGACCGTGTCTCCTGTAACCGTTGCCTTATGACAAGCTGATCCTTTTCCACCAAAATTACCTTCTTCAATATATTTCTTAGCATTATCCCAAGCACCTCCAGAATTTGCCATCATAACAGCTAAAACAAATCCAGATGCTGTTGCGCCCATTAGAAGCCCGCCCAAACTATTAACTCCCAACAAAAGACCAAGAACAATCGGGGTTAAAATCGCGAGCATCGCTGGCAAAACCATTTCCTTTAAAGCTGATGTTGTTACGATATCTACACAACTTGCATAATCTGGTTTTCCAGTTCCTTCCATAATACCTACAATTTCTTTAAATTGGCGTCGAACTTCAACAACAACTTGTCCTGCCGCACGACCAACAGCGCTCATGGTTAATGCTGAAAAAATATACGGCATCGTAACCCCTATAAAAACACCAACCAATACTTTTGGATCCATCAAATCTAA
This sequence comes from Candidatus Omnitrophota bacterium, assembly GCA_028693815.1. Classification (NCBI taxonomy): domain Bacteria; kingdom Pseudomonadati; phylum Candidatus Omnitrophota; species Candidatus Omnitrophota bacterium. The sequence continues at coordinate 108,619 of JAQUUP010000002.1, read as the reverse complement.
ATTCAATCCAAAATCTGGCATGCTCAAAGCCCCTGCTTCTACAACAGCTTTTTCCTTAAATGTTGCGATCAAAGCAAGCGCTGTTAAAGCGGCAGATCCGATGGCAAAACCTTTTCCAGTTGCTGCCGTTGTATTTCCAAGAGAATCAAGTGCATCTGTTCTCTTTCTGACTTCAGGGTCTAATCCTGCCATTTCTGCGTTTCCGCCAGCATTATCTGCAACTGGACCATACGCATCTGTCGCAAGTGTAATCCCCAGTGTACTAAGCATGCCGACAGCAGCAATTCCAATGCCATAAAGACCAGCCAAATAATAACTTAAAAGAATGCCCACTGACACAATCACAACAGGAATAGCAGTTGAGATCATTCCAACAGACAACCCTTCAATAATAACAGTCGCAGGTCCTGTCTCAGATGCTTTGGCAATTCTTTTTGTTGGAGCAAAATGAGAAGACGTGAAATATTCAGTCACATGACCAATCAAAATACCAGCCACAAGACCTGTCACAACAGCGCCTGCAACACCAATATTTTCTTTTCCTAAAAATAAATAAACAAATCCAACAGACAATATGAAAACTAAAGCAGACGCCACATTAACACCTGCATGCAATGCTTTAAGAAGAACTTTTTGTGACGCGTCTTCACCTGTGCGAACAAAAAACATCCCAATAATAGATGATACAATCCCAATTGCCGCAATAACCAAAGGCGTAATCATTCCTTTAAAGCCTAACCCAGCGGCAACGCCTAATGCTGCTGCTGCGACAATAGATCCAATATACGATTCAAAAAGATCAGCACCCATACCCGCAACATCACCGACATTATCGCCCACATTATCTGCAATAACCGCAGGATTTCTTGGATCATCTTCTGGAATGCCTACTTCAACCTTACCAACAAGATCAGCACCAACGTCAGCTGCTTTTGTAAAAATACCTCCACCGACACGGGAAAATAATGCCAAAAAGCTTGCACCCAAACCAACAGTTAGCATAACACTTGTAATTGCAGTTGGAACATCAGGAATTCCTACTGGCAACATATGTGTTGAATAATACCATTTAAGGAAAAAATACCATGCGGTTAAATTCAAAAGTCCAAATCCAACAACAGAAAACCCCATAACACATCCTGAAGAAAATGCAACGCGAAGACCTCCATTTAACGAAGTGCGGCATGCATTGGCTGTTCGAGCAGATGCCAATGTTGCAACCTTCATTCCACAAAAACCCGATAGTCCTGATAAAAATCCACCTGTTAAAAATGCAAATGGAACAAAAATAACCAAATACCCTCTTGAGGCTAAAAGAAGCAAGATAGCAAAAACAACTGCAAAAAAGATACCAACAGCTTTATATTGTCGACTCAAATAAGCACTTGCCCCCTCACGCACAGCTGATGCAATCTCTTTCATGCGATCTGTTCCTTCATCTTTTTTCATAATCGAAAAAAACAAAAAGATAGAAACACCCAAAGCGAAACATCCGCAAATAGGAACTAATAACAAAATATTTTCTGACATTTATTTCCTCCTTAAATTAGATTTTCAAAAACTTAATGTCCCTTGTTCGGACTTTTTCCATGTCGCGCTTTTTTGCCACGCCAGCTTAATTTGCCACGTCTTTGTCTTTTTCCCATCACTATCTCCTTTCCATAGAATTAACAACACCACCTGAAACAATCGTCCGAACAGCTTCCTCAACACTAATATCAACATAAATCAAATCTTTACGAGGAACCAAAAGAACAAAACCTGTCAACGGACCAGGGGCGCTTGGAATAAATACATGACAAACATCTTGTTGTATTTTTTCCATTACTTTTTCAGATGCTTTATTAGTTAAGAATCCATACGAATACACACCCTTGCGAGGATATTCTATCAACACTACTTGACGAAAAGCCATTTTCTCAGGCGAAAATAAAAAAATCGCCATTTGTTTAAACGCCGGATAAACCTGCTTAAAGAAAGGAAGTCTTACCAGCCATCCCTCTAAAACTGGATAAATTTTACGACTTAAGAAATTTGTCATAAGAAATCCAATAAGAAGGATAAAAAGAAAACACACTAAAATGCTAATGCCCTGAATATAAAAACCAAATTCACGCGCAAAATACGGTTGAATATATTTACCTAAAAAATTATCAGCTATGCTAAAGGTAAAAATCAATAAATAAATCGTTAGCGATAATGGCAAGAATATAATCAACCCTGAAACAAAGTATCCTCTCAACTTCTTTCTCATCTAATCTTCTCCCGTCACTTAAAATATCTTAAAAAATTTATCTCAAATCATACAAAAATTTCATGCCAACTGCAAAACAAATCATCATTAATATTGTATCAAACCCAAATCCAAAAAATGTCTTTTTTACGCCCTTTCGAATCCCAACAATTAAAATCGTTGTCAAAACAACGCTTAACGTCATCATTAAAATATGCGTTTGAGACACGTCGGCAAAAATGGGACCTTTAATATAAAATAAATCAGATACTGCTAAAATCAGAAGATTAACCATATTGCTGCCAAAAATATTACCAAACGCCAAATCAAATGCGCCCATTCTTAAAGCTGAAAGAGAAACCACAATCTCAGGCAACGATGTCACAAAACCTAAAAATGTTGTTCCTACAAAAGTCTGACCCAACCCTGTAATGCTAGAAATTTGATCACATATGCCCGAAAGCCAAATACCGCTAAAAATAACAACTAACGCTCCAGCAACCATTTTAAAAATCAATATCTTGTCTTGAACGCTTACTACGTGCTTAATACGAGAGTCGGTGTCTTTAACTTTTTTCTTAAAAATAAATTTTGATCCTAGAAAATAAAAAATCACAATCAAAATACTTCCCAAGCTTACTGGACCAAACGTAATTAAATTTGTCTTTGGTGATAAGAATATTTCAATAACAACAATAGAAGAAAGAATTCCATAAAATACCGCAGACCATTCATATGTTCGTTTTACTTGAATTTGTCCAGTAACAGAACCCCTATGATACATAAAATCCATCAAAACAACAATCATTAAGTTAAAATTAACACTACCAGCAATATTCCCAATCGCTAGGTTTGGCGCACGAATCACTGCCGCTGATGCAATACTTGCCGTTGCCTCTGGAAGTGAGGTAATCGCTCCCAAAAGAATCATCCCCATCCAAGCTTTATTAATAGAAAACCGATCACTTAGGATGTCAGCACATTTTGTTAGCTTGATCCCAGAAAAAATGACAAGCCCTGCACTCATAGAAAACTTTAACCAAATAATTAAATTTTCCATATCAATCCCGCGCGACCGACATCATCGCAAGGCCCCCAACAGCCAAAATTCCGCCAATTAACCCTTTAAAAAGAATCACCACATCTTTCCAGAACAACAATACACAACTAACGCCTGCAATCAAGACACATAAACCCAATAAAAATAATATTATTTTTTTCATATCTATTCTTTCTTTAAATGAGCACATGGCTTATGGAGCAAAGCGAACATACGCCATAGGTGCGAATTTACCCCAAGAGCCCGCGGTTACCTTGCTTTCGGGCGACAAAGGGGTTTCCTTGTCATTTTTTCCAACGACGATGCATCCAACTCCATTCTTGCGGATATCGACGGATATATTGTTCTATTAAGTTTGTAATCTTAGAAACATTAACGTGAATCATTTCTTTCTCATCCTCACGCTCTTCAAGCTCAAACGGCTTATCAATAATAATTTTATGCGTATCATCTTTCTGACGCACGATAAAAATAGGTAAAATCGGGGACTTGGTGCGCATCGCAAAAACAACTGGACCTGTCGCTGTAGCAGCTTTTTCACCAAAGAAATCAACAAAAACCGACCCACCACTTCCAGAGTGCTGATCTAGAGGAATAAATAAAAATTCATTATTTCGAAGCACTCGAATCGAGTCCCTCACACACTTCGAGCGAGGATGACTATAAATTGCCTTCAGACCAAGTCGCAATCGAAACTCCTTAAAATACTCTTCAATTTTTTCATCTCGAGCAGAACGCATAATCGCATTAACAGGATAACCTTCTTGAGCGAGATGAAGCAACATCAATGGAAAATTTCCAAAATGAGCACTCACAGCAACAACGCCCCGTCTACAACTTAACGCTTCATCTAAATAATGCTTGTTTTCAATAACCACCCGTTCTTTGATCATTTTAGGGTGCGCCATGAAATAAATAATCTCAATAATTCCTTTACCAAAACTCAGAAAACAATCCTTAAGTATTTTTTTAATTTCAGTCGTACTTTTTTCTTTGCCAAAAGCAACCTTAAGACTTTCCATGGCAATGCGTTTTTTTCGAACAAGCAACGTAAATCCAAGAGTAATCAGTATCCGCGACAAAAAACATACAACCGAATAAGGCAAATGAGTTAAAACAAATCCTACTGCATAAAGCATATAGCGTGCGACAGCACGTTGAAATCTCTTGATTCTAGAAGTTGACATGATAAATTTTCTTTTACCTTTTATATCCGAACTTGCGCAAAAGATCTTTGCGCCAAGCAACATCTTCATCGTTTTCTACACCTTTAGGCTTAAACCCATCAATAACACCTAAGACGCCACAGCCCTCCGTATTCTCAGCAACAATCACTTCCACAGGATTAGCCGTTGCAGCAAAAATTGAGCAAACTTCTTGGATACCTTTAATTTGATTAAGAATATTAATCGGAAAACCTTCTCGAAGCGTAATAATAAACATATGCCCTGCTGATATTCTCAACGCATTGTCCACTGCAATCTTTTTCAATGCTTCATCATTTCCTTCAACGCGAATCTTACATGCCCCCGATGCCTCGCAAAAAGCAATGCCAAATTTCATTACAGGTGCTGCTGCAACAACAGTTTCATACAAATCTTCGACCGTCTTAATAAAATGAGCCTGTCCAATAATAATATTAACATCTTCAGGTTTTTCAATTTTTATCGCTTTAATTTCCATCAGCCCTACTCCTTCAACATTCTTTTAAATAATTTTACGTGGCAAAATTTCCATAACCTTTGGAATAAGACCATTTAAATCAATCGGCTTAGTAATATGAGCAATGCCTCCGACATCCATCTCAGCTTTAACATCATCTTCAGAATCTTTAGCGGTAAGAAAAATAACCGGAATAAGCTTTGTTTTCTCATTTTCCTTTAACTTTTTGCATACTTCTCGGCCTTTCATGCCAGGCAAAATAACATCAAGCAAAATCAGATCAATCTCCTTATTTTCAGCAATCTGAAGTCCTCCTTCACCTGTGTTTGCAGAAAGCACCTGATAACCAACCTGTGCCAAACCACTTTCCAAAAGTTTAACCATGCCCCTATCATCATCGATAATTAAAATTGTTTGCGCCATTGTTTCCTCCGTTAAATGAGGACATGGTTTATACTTACGCTACGCCTAAGCACGCGTGGAACTTTCAGCAACATAAACCATAAGTCCGAATTTATCCTGTGAGCCCTGCATCCTAGCGAGGCGAATCAGGACTTCCTTAAGTTTTGTTTATTTTAAAAATCTTATTTTTTTCCAAATAAGAGCAATTGCTCCCGTTAGCACCGCTTTCATGAACTACTGTACTTATAATATAAGGCACAATATATTGCAATAATTAATGTTTGGCTAAAAAAATAGCACGACCATTAATGAAGCAATATATTAGTATAATACCAAAACAAATGTATGTAAAAACATCTCCAAACTTTGTATAGAGAGCTTTTTTCTTGGTCAATTTTACTTCAGCAGTCTTAACTCCCGGGACATAAGTCATTTTCCCGGCTGAATCTTGCACTGTTTCTTTAATTTGACCTAAGACATTAATAAAGCAACTCACTCCTGTATTAGCCGACCGAACTAGAGGAACTCTGTTTTCAACAGTTCTAAAAACAGCAGCTTGCATATGCAAAAACGGCGCTTTCGTATCCTCGAACCACCCGTCATTCGTAATATTAACTAAGAAATTTGCCCCTTTAGAAACAAATGCACGCGACAATTCTGGAACCGTGTCTTCAAAACAAATTAAAACGCCAAAAGAATTCTTTTGGTCATTTCTTTCGTACTCAGAAAACAGTGTATATTCTGTTCCTGTGCTAAAATCCTCTATTCCTAGAATATCAACAAGCCAAGGAAGTGAATCACGTAGCGGAACATACTCTCCGAATGGTACCAAATGAAGCTTGTTGTGTTTCTTGACAAGATTGCCGTTAAGATCAATCAAAACCGCTGAATTATAATACGACTCTTGTTCTTTGGTAACAATCCCAACGAGAAGCGGAATCTTCATTGTTTTAACAAAATTCTGAACATCAACAAATTGCTTAGGATCTTCCCAAACATAGCCTGGATACGCCGTCTCTGGCCAAATAATCAGAGCAGGATTTGTGCTTGCGGCCTCTTGTGTCAGTTTAAAATAATCATTAAGAATAGCCGGCCATTCTTTTGGGTACCATTTTCTAGATTGCGGCACACTTCCCTGAACAACAGCAACTTTAACGCTATCGGTGTATGTCATATTCTTAATGCGATAATGACCATAGCCAATGCACAAACAAAAAAGAATGCTAACAACAAGCCACATCTTTATTTTTTGTTTTTTTGTTTCTTGAAAATCAGTCAACATTTCTTTAATAGCAACATTGACCATCACCACAATAAACGAAACACCATAAACACCTACAATATCTGCAATCTGAATCAAAGCTATGTTCTGATATTGGGAATGCCCAATCGACGCCCATCCAAACCCGCTAAAAAGATGTGCCCGTAAAAATTCTATGCACACCCAAAGACTTGGCAAAACAAATATCTTTACAATTGCTTTTTCTTTAGAAAAAACATGATACCCGACAGCAAATATCCCCATATAAACAGCCAAAGCACAAACAAGAAGCAACATCCCAATGCCAGAAACAAACAAAAACCAATAAAATATCATGCCAAAAAATAAAATTCCGAAAAAATACCCTGTTCGAAATGTCGATGCCAGCGTTTTATTGTCCAATGCAAAAAAAAGTGGCACAAGAGCAACAAAAGAAAGAAAAGAAATATTTATCTTTGGGAATGCTAATGCTAATAAAAACGCTGAAGAAAAACACAGAACCGGTGTTTTTTTAAAAAAACGCACTATCATTTTATTTTTTACAAAAGACATCATCCGCTCTTAAGTCCCACAACATTTCTTGTATTTCTTTCCGCTCCCGCAAGGACAAGGATCATTGCGTCCTACTTTCTCTCCAGAACGAACTTGTGATTCACGCGCAGGATCAGCCGTTGGCTGTCCCGACGCAGATGACGGCCTTTTATCCAAGCTCGAAAACTCTGTGTGCACAAGCTCTTGTGGCAAGGAATTAAAAACGCTCTTGAATTTTGCTTCTTGTTTAGCTGGCTCAACTTTAAAAACGACCTCAACAACATCCTGCATAATCGAATCATACATCATTTCAAACATAGAAAAGGCCTCATGCTGATATTCCACCAAAGGATCTTTGTGCGCAAAAGCACGCAGCCCTATACCTTCCTTAAGCTGATCCATCGCATACAGATGATCTTTCCACTTGCTATCAATTGTCTGAAGCAAAATAATGCGTTCAAGATGCCGCATTTGATCACTGCCGATATCCTTTTCTTTCTGCTCATAAATATCAATTACTTTTTCAGAAAGAAAATCTTCGATTTGCTTTTGCGTCATTTCCACCAAATCTTTTTGAATCGGCTTGATATCAAGTCTAAATGTTGTTTTAAGTGCGATCATCAATCCTTCAATATCCCATTGAACTTCTTCCTCACCTGAAAACAGATATTGAGGCACCATGGAACAAATTGTATTATGAATACCATCAAAAATGCGTTCTTTCGTCTTTTCGCCTTCTAAAATCGAACGCCTAAGCTGATAAATAACTTCACGCTGACGGTTCATCACATTGTCGTATTCTAAAAGTTGTTTTCGGATTTCAAAGTTATGCGTCTCAACTCGTTTTTGCGCAATTTCAATCGCACGGCTAACCAAAGGATGCTCAATCACTTGCCCTTCTTCCATGCCAAGGGTATTCATCATGCCCATAATCCGATCCGATCCAAACAATCGCATCAAATCATCTTCCAGCGAAACAAAGAATCGAGATGACCCTGGGTCTCCTTGTCTTCCGCTGCGACCACGTAGCTGATTATCAATACGTCGAGACTCATGGCGCTCTGTTCCCAGCACATGCAAGCCGCCAGCCTCAATAACTTGAGCATGCTCTTTTTCAACTTCTTTTTTAAACTGAGCCAAAAACTTCTGGTACATCTCCTCTGACGGCTGAGCGCCTTCAGAAGCTTCTCTCGCATGACTCTCTAATAAGCTTTTTGCTAAATGCTCAGCATTGCCGCCTAAAACAATATCAGTTCCCCGTCCCGCCATATTCGTGGCAATAGTCACAGCTTTATAACGACCTGCTTGCGCAACAATATGCGCTTCTAAATCATGATATTTAGCATTTAAAACCTGATGCTCAATACCACGTTGTTTTAGCATCGACGATAAAAGTTCTGATTTTTCAATCGAAATAGTTCCTACCAAAATCGGGCGGCCTTGCGCATGAAGCTCTGCAATTTCATCAGCCGTCGCCTTAAATTTTTCTCGTTCCGTTTTATAAATACAATCTGGATGATTCTTTCTCTGCAAAATACGATTCGTCGGAAGAACAATGCAGTCCACTTTATAGATTTGTTTAAACTCGCTGGCCTCAGTGTAAGCGGTACCCGTCATACCAGAAAGTTTTTCATACATGCGAAAATAATTTTGAAAAGTAACCGTTGCCAACGTCTGGTTTTCTCGTTCAATCTTAATGCCTTCCTTGGCTTCAACCGCCTGGTGAAGACCATCAGACCAGCGTCGACCCGGCATCATGCGTCCAGTAAATTCGTCAACAATAATAACTTGGCCATCTCGAATAACGTAATCCACATCAACTCTAAAAAATTCTCTTGCTTTAAGTGCTTGTAGAATATGATGACGATATTCAATGGTTTCCATGTCATGAAGATTATCAATCCCAAACATTTGCGCTGCTTTTTTCTCGCCTTGCTCCGTCATTGAAATTGATCGAGCTTTTTCATCTGCGGCATAATCAAAGCCAGTAGACAGATCCTCGCCTTTATGCTTCGCATCAATTTCTTCTTTTTCTGTAATCCGTCGACCTTTTAGCTGCAATGCAATTTGATTCGCTCTATAATATTTATCTGTTGATTCTTCTGCGGGGCCAGAAATAATTAAAGGTGTTCTCGCCTCGTCGATCAGAATACTATCAACCTCATCAGCCACAGCAAAATGATGAGAACGTTGTACCATCTCTTCTTTAAAGCTCACCATGTTATCGCGCAAATAATCAAAGCCAAACTCATTATTCGTTCCATAAGTAATGTCACACCCATATTCTTTTTTTCTCTCAGGCGGAGTATGGTCATGTTGAATAACGCCAACTGTTAATCCTAGAAATTCATAAACAGGTGCCATCCACTCCTTATCGCGTTTGGCCAAATAATCATTCACTGTAATAACATGCGCTCCCTTACCAGCTAAGGCATTTAAATATGTCGGAAGAGTCGCCACAAGTGTTTTTCCTTCACCAGTTGCCATTTCTACGATGTTGCCTTTGTGCAAAATCATGCCTCCAACCAGCTGAACATCAAAATGTCTCATCTTTAAAGTTCGCCAAGCAGCTTCTCTCACAACAGCAAACGCCTCTGGCAAGATCGCGTCTAAAACCTCTTCTCTCTTTTTGATAAGCTGTTGCTTGATCCTATCGATATCATTTAAAAAACTATCGCGAGTCTCGTGATCTGATTCCTCGGAATATTGCTTCTCGATATCTGCTAATTGTTGCTCATAAGAACAAACCGCTTGTTGAATTTTTAGGCGGAATTCTTGCGTTTTAGCCCGCAGCTGGTCATCTGTTTTTGTTTTTATTTCCGACTCAAGGCTGTTAACTTTTGATGCCACAGCAGTCATCTTTTTAATAATCCCTACAGATGGCAAAGGCAATTCCATCGGAAGATGAATGTTTACCTTTGGCTCTAACCGATCAATAAACTTTTGCGCATTTTTAATAACGCTTTTTCTAATTAAAAAATCAAACATAAATGAACTCCAATCTTACGGAGCCCTTTAGGCGACGTAAGTTTGTTAGTGAATTTATCCTGCGCGTCAAAGACGCGTCAGGAAAATGAATATTTATCCTTTAAAGCACAGCGAACAAAAGTTAGCCTGTGCGAATTAATCCAGAAAATATTTTAATATTTTCTGGATTCCTTAAAATCATTAGCGGCTGCAGGACTTATAACTTTACTTTTCCCTTTTTAAATAAGCTTCTATGAATACATCCAAATCGCCATCCATGACTTTTTGAACATTTCCAACTTCACAACTCGTACGATGATCTTTAACCATACAATACGGCTGAAAAACATACGATCGGATCTGGCTGCCCCATTCAATTCTTTGCTTCTCTCCATACTCAGTAGCCATTTTCTCATCTTGCTCTTTTTGTCTCAGTTGATACAGTCTAGCTTTTAAAACACGCATTGCCGATTCTTTGTTTTGCAGCTGTGAACGTTCATTTTGACACTGCACCACAATACCTGTTGGTATATGAGTCAAGCGCACAGCCGAATCTGTGGTATTAACACTTTGCCCTCCTGGGCCAGATGAACGAAAAATATCAATGCGCAAATCATCCATGTTAATATCAATTTCAATATCCCCTTCGACTTCCGGAATCACATCAATAGAAGCAAAAGAAGTATGCCTTCTTTTATTCGAATCAAAAGGTGAGATCCGCACTAATCGATGCACCCCTTTTTCTGCCTTTAGAAATCCATACGCCATTACGCCACTAATGCGCAGCGTCGCGCTCTTAATGCCGGCCTCTTCCCCAGCCAAAATATCCAAAACTTCCACTTTATGTTTCTTGTTCTCAGCCCATCGCGTGTACATGCGCAAAAGCATACTAGCCCAATCACAAGATTCAGTTCCGCCTGCGCCAGCATTAATGCTTAAAAGTGCATTGTTTCGGTCAAATTCACCACCAAGAATCGTTTGAATTTCAACTTGATCGATATTTTTGGAAAGGTCTTCTAAATCAAGCTGAATCTGCTCTATAAGCGAGGCGTCTTCCTCAGCAAGCTCGCTGAACTCTTTGAGATCTGAAAGCCGACTAAGAGAATCTTCAAAAGGATCCACAACAGATTTTAAAACCTTTAAATCTTTCATCAATTTGTTAGAGGCATTGCTATCATCCCAGAAATTTGGCTGCGCCATCTGATCCTGAATAGATACAATTTGCTGATTCTTCCCTGAAAGATCTAAAAGTCCTCTTAAACTTTCTAATTTCTTCTCAAGCTCTTTAATTCTTTTCTTAATTTCTTCTAGCATATATATCTATATGTATATTAATAAAACAATTGAAACGTATTATATCACATCTTTTTTAGAATACAATTTTGAATTTGGAAGTCAAAAATAGAAGAAACTGGATCATATTTTAAAGTCTTCTTAAGCCACTTAGCTCTAAATCAAATTCATCTCTACTATCAGAAGCACTTCTTGCATCTTCTTCTTCAACTATTCCATTGCGAACAAGCTGCGCTAAAGTCTGCTTAAAGGATTTCATGCCAAACAATTTTCCATCGTTAATAAACGACTGGATTTCCCGAACGCTTTGCTCGCGAATAAGACGCGCAATCGTAGGCGTTGTGAACATTGATTCATAGGCAGGAACACGGCCACTCCCATCTTTGCAAGGCAAAAGCCGCAAAGACAAAACCCCCTTTAAAAGCATAGAAAGCTGAAGGCTCATTTCTGCATGAAGATGTGGTGGAAAAAAATTAATAATACGTTCAAGTGTTTGAACTGCATTATTTGTATGAAAAGTCCCTAAAACAAGCGCTCCCAGCTCAGCTGCAGAAAGTGCTGCGCGCATAGTCTCTTCATCACGAATCGTCCCAATAAAGATAACATCAGGGCTTTGCTGCGTCACATGACGTAAAGCCATAGGATACGAATAAAAATCAAGACCCATCTCTCTTTGGTTCACCATACTTTTTTTATCTTTAAATAAAAACTCAATCGGATCTTCTAGCGTAACAATATGTTTTTCTTGATTCGCATTAATATAATCAAGCATACTTGCAATCGTCGTTGTTTTGCCAACACCTGCCGGACCACAAGCTAATATAAGACCCCTTGTTTCTTTAGAAAATATTTCACAAATCTCTGTTGGTAGCTTTAATTCTTCAAAACTCTTGGTCTGATTCTTAACATAACGCGCAACCAACGCTGGAATGGTTCTCTGATAAAACACGTTCACACGAAAACGTCCACAATCAGGATCATTGTAAATAAAATCGATGTCCTTATTTTGCTCTAAAATATCTCTTTTTCTTCTATCATCAAGAAGAGTTGCGAGTAACTCACTCATATCCATGTCAGAAACAGGTTTGTCGTCTAACTGCTGCACTTTACCGTTAATGCGCGCTCTCGGCAAAGCCGCAGACCTTAAGAATAGATCTGAAGCTTCTTGTTCAACCATCTGCTTAAAAAACTTTTGCAATTTCATAATATTTCCTTAATTTTTTATATCGTTAATATTGAATATAATATTATACCTTAAAACATTTGCAGCCAAAATCTATTTCTTTCAAAAATGACTATTCTGACTTCAATAGACTCTGTTCTTCAAAAGATTGATTAAGAGTTTCTTTTTCCATATTCAGCAAGAATTTCTTCAGGTTTGCTCCTCCTGCATATCCACCCAAAGACCCATCAAGGCACACAACACGGTGGCAAGGAATCGTCGGGGCATATGGATTCTTATTCAAAGCTTGACCAACAGCACGGGCAGCTTTTGGTTTTCCTATTTTTTCAGCCACCCACTAATAAGACCGCGTCTGGCCAAAAGGTATTGTTTGAACCATCCGCAAAACACTCCACTGAAAATCGGTTAAATTATTTCTCACTAAATACCTTCTTAGATCGCAACAAACGATGATAATTAACAGCAAAGCGATGCGCTTCATCTCGAATACGCTGAATTAACTTTAAACCCAATGCATCCTTTGAAAGAACCACAGGATTTCTTTTGTATGGTACAAAAATTTCTTCGTTTCTTTTCGCAATAGAAATTACAGGAATATTTAAATCCAACTCCACAAGTTTTTCTTTAGCTGCCGAGAGTTGTCCTTTGCCTCCATCGATCAAAATCAAATCTGGAAAAAGAGCTGCCTCTTTTTTTAATCGCTGATACCGCCTACCAACAACTTCTGCAATCATCTTAAAATCATCAATGCCTTGTGTTTCACGAATACGAAAACGCCGATAATTCTTTTTGTCCGGTACTCCATTTAAAAAAGATACCATCGATCCAACAGACTGCTGACCCATTGTGTTCGAAATATCAAATGCTTCAATACGTTCTAATCGTCGAGAAAGATTAAGCACGCGCTTAAGTTGCTCTGCCTCTTTAAAGCAATTAATATCTTTCGTGCCAGAATACAAAGCGCCCATAGCTCTTATTTGATCACGAATTTTTCCTGCTTTTTCAAAATCTTTATTTTGAGAAGCCTGCTCCATTTCTTTTCGAAGAAAACGATACAAGCTTTCCTTTTTTCCTTCTAAGATTAAACAAACATTCCGAATTATTTTTTGATATTCTGTTTTTGTAATATTTTTAATGCACGGAGCATCACACAAGCCAATATGATAATCAAGGCAAGCTTTTTTGGGAAGATGTGCACACGTACGAAAATGAAAAATCTTTCGGATCACACCCAAAGCCTCACGAATCAACTTAGCATTAACGTACGGGCCAAACATCTTAAACATTTTTCTACCAACATCTTTAGGGCGCGGGCGCACAATCGAAACTCTTGAGAAATCTTCATCCGTCATCTGAATAAACGGATAGCTTTTATCATCTTTTAAATCAATGTTATATTTTGGCTTATATTTCTTTACGAGGCTCGCTTCCAAAATCAAAGCTTCCGCTTCGCTTAACGTCAAAATATAATCAATGTCATTAATTTCCGAAACAAGTGCTTCTGTTTTAAGAGAATCCGTTTTCTTTCGAAAATATGACTGCACGCGCTTACGTAAACAAACCGCTTTTCCAATATAGATGATTGCTCCTCTTTTCGATTTCATTAAGTACACGCCGCTCGAAAGAGGAATTTGTGCTATGGTTTTTTTAATATCCATTGGATTATTTTTTGTGCTTGATAAATTTTTAGAAAATAGCACGATTGGAAAAAAACAAAAATACTTACGAAGCTAACAAGAAAAAAACGAATCATCTCTGGAATACGATCTGCCAGATTCCAAAGCCATAATGACAATGATCCCATCACCATAGACGCCAAAAGAACTTTAAGCCCGTAATCAAGGAAACCTTCTCCAATATGCTTTAAGCGTTTATTTAAAATAAAGAACAAAATAGAAAAATTAATCGTTGCTGCAATTGAGCTTGCCAGGGCAATCCCCCCAATCTTTAAAGGCCCCATCAAAAGAAAATTCAACATCGCATTAATCACCAAACAGAACCCCGCCGTCTTTGCCGGCGTCTTAGTGTCCTGAATCGAATAAAAAGATGTCACCAAAATCTTAACTCCAGCAAAACAAAAAAGTCCGATCGAATAAAACAGCAACGCCGAGGAAGTAATCGTTGTTGAATAAATATCAAACTCTCCCCTTTGAAAAAGCAGACGGATGATCGGAACAGAAAAAAACATTAAGAATATGCTGATCGGCAACATCACAAATAAAATGCTTTTTAAGGCAAAATTGAATGTCCGTTTAAACTCTTTAAAATCATTACGCGCAGCAAACCCTGACATCGAAGGCAAAAGAGCAGAGGCAAGTGCAATACCGAAAAGACCCATAGGAAATTGTAAAATACGATTAGAATAATAAATCGCGGAAATTCCGCCAGCCCCAACGATCATCGCCAAAGACGCACAAAAAGTATCAATAAAAACCGTTAATTGATAAACGGCTGATCCCAATAACCGCGGTAAAAGTAATTTTCCAATCTTTTTAGCGCCAGGATGCTGCAATGTTCGAGGCCACTTAAAACGAATACCCTTTTTAAAAATTGGAATCCCTTGCACTGCAAGCTGCAAAATCCCACCGACTAAAACACCAAACGCTAAGCACAAAACAGGGTCAATCTTTGTTTTAAGTGAAACAAAAACACTGATTATAATTGAGATATTTAGAAGACACGGACTAAACGCCGGCACAGCAAAAGACCTTAATGTATAAAGAATGCCTGCTCCATACGCTGTTAAGCTAATAAAAATTAAATAAGGAAACATCAATCGCGTCAACTTAATCGTTAAATTAAGCTTTTCACTGTCAACCACAAATCCAGGCGCAATCGCACGCACAATAATAGGGGCAAAAACAATTCCTGAAATCGTAATGACGCTCAAAACAATCGCTGCCAACACAAAAACAACGCTTAAAAACTTCAATAATTCTTCTTTTTCTTTTTTCTCTGCATATTCCGAAATTACAGGAACAACCGAAGAATTAATTCCACCTTCACCAACCACGTCTCGAAATAAATTAGGAATACGAAATGCCACAAAAAAAGCATCTGCCTGAAAACCAGTTCCAAGGAATCGAGCCAAAATTACATCACGGACAAACCCCAAAACTCTCGACCCAAAAGTCCCTAAGGATAAAATCGATGTTGACTTAAGGATACCTCTGCTGGTGTCGTGATGTGAATATTTATTAGTTGACATGCGTTTATCTCTCTGCTATATTGGCGCCTAAAGAAAGGAGCGATTATTTATGCCACAAAGACGATCCGGCATCCAAGAATTACGTTTAACTAAAAAGAAGCATTTGCACAATTTAGACGTCAAAACCGACCTTAAGAAAACCATCAAACGTTTTCGCACGGCTGTTGAGTCCAAAAATGTCAGTGAAGCGAAAGCTCTTCTTAGCACTGTATTTAAAAAGATTGATAAGTCTGTCAAGCGCAATCTAATCCAAGAAAATACAGCTGCCCGAAGAAAATCTCAATTTAGCAAACTGCTTAAGAGCACAACTTAACAACTAAGACTTCTAAAGCATATTCTGAGCTAAGACGACTTCGCTTAATGCAAAAGTCTGCATCTTGAATCATCATAAGTCCTCGGCGAAACCTTTCTTTTGAGATTCGATTTCTTGAATTCTTCCAAGACCAAACGATAGGTGCCATAATTTTGAGAGGATGGTTTCCCTCTTCAATAAGCTGAGTTAACAACTTTAAAGCGTCAATTTTTCGATTAGAAATAATCGCCCTTGTCATTTCAAAAACATCTGCTTTTTTCTTTTGCTCAAAATTAACAACTGTGATTGCTTTACCTAATGTTCTTAAAAAGCTATCCTTTGTGCTCCATTCATCCGCATCTAAAATAAGATCTACTGTCTTATCACAATCCTTTTGACAAGAAAGAATAATTTTCTTAGCTCTGGCATTTAATTCATGTGCTTGACGAAGGAGTACTACTCTTTTTTTAGAAACACTAGGAAGTGAGATAAGAGATTTTTTCAAAATTTCATCATTCAGCTTATGCCCATGCAATATCTCGTAATCAAAAGACAAAGATTCTTTAGAAGTAAGTACGCTAGTTTTTATTTCGGAAATTTTGTTTTCTTTAGATGGACTCTGACCAACAAGAAGATAAATCATTGTTTAGCACCAACTCCGGCTACCAGTCTTCAACAGTTCGTTCAACAATTCTCTTTGCGAGATCTTTAACGGCCTCATCAACGGCTGTGCTCTCAGATTGAGCAGCCGGTCCTGATTCAAAGAATGTTGCATCTCCTGAAAACCTTGGCTCAACCCAAAGAGGCTCACTGCTCGCAACATCCCAAAGCACCAAAGAAACAATAATCGTTATGCGATATTCCTCAGCGTTGTCATCATCATCATACCTTAAAGCATCTCGAGTATAATTAATAAGTTCGCTCTTGAGAATAACATCGGCTTGGTCTTCTTTCGAAACCTTAAGATTGCCATCATAAACAAATTGATTAATCGTTTGGTTGGTTACTTTAACTTCCAACATTGGAATATACAAATTCTTACTTCCACGCGATGCTCCATAATCAACATTATTCGCAAACGGTTCGATATAAATCGTATGAATATCTGATAAAATTGGAGATAACGACCGTGTAGCATAACCACACCCAGTAAAATAAATAGGAACAAAAAGAATAACAAAAATTTTTATAAAGCTTTTCATTTCTATTTAGTCTTTTCTTCAATAATTTTAATTTGTTCTAAAGCCTTAATCGCCCACTGATTTCCGGAAAACTCGTCAATAATTGACAAATAATAGATCTTTGCAGCTTCATAATCTTTTTGTTTTTGATAAAATTTAGCCGTCAAAAAATTATTTTCGGCTTCTTTCTCGCGCAACTCGGAAATTTCAGAACGAGCTTTCTCAGACAATTGAGCATCTGGATATGTTTTAATAAAATCTTCAAATCCTTCAGCTGCCGCTTGCGTCACTCTTTGATCATAAGCAGCGCCTGGCGATCGCGCAGAATCAACAACAGCAATCTGATATCGAGCAGGCTTAACCCATTCATTATCTGGATAATCGTTAATCACCTTCTCAAGCTCATCACGTGCTTCAGAATACATCTTTTTTTCAGCCAAATATAAACCAATCTTATATTGCGCAATAGGCGCATAATTGCCATATGGCGCATTTTTAATAACCGTTCGAAAAACATCAATCACATCGTATTCCCCGCCAGTCAAAGTAGAAATAAATCGATTTTTGGATGGAGTCAAAAGCATTTTCTCACCGATCTTGTATTGACGCTCAACAACTTCAGGAGCGAGATCACTAAAAGGATACATATCAATAATCTTCTGATACTCTTGGAATGCCTTATAAGGATCATCTAACTTTTCAAAACATTCACCAATATACCATTGTGCTTTTGGTGCTTCCGTTGCCCGCGGATAATGTTTAATCAGCTTCTCAAATTCATTAATGGCCTTCTTAAATTCCTGTGCATTTAGAAATTCTAAGCCGTAATCTAGCTGTTCTTTTGGGGTTTCTTTAACGGAATATTTTGGATTAACCCATTTATTCGTCTCTGGCGTCCAAAGCCAAAAAGCAGAACAATTTCCAGCACAAATACTAATAATAGTAATAGTTATAATTATTATTCTTTTCATGTCGTCCACTTTATCATAGTTGAATAATTTTGTCAATCTTGCGAGGATGCTTATTTTCTCTTAAAATTCTAAAGAAACAAAGTCCAAAAAATACCATATAATACGCTACAACCACGCCAAACGAAAAAGAAAAGTGTTCAAAATAAGCTCCCGGGATTTGTGACATAAGATAAATGCCTGCCACCATTACGCTTAAAACAACTTTGATGCAATACGCAAAGAAAATATTTAAACCTGGGACAAAAACCCCTGTAAACATTAAACTTAAGCCCAGAGCAATAACAACAGAAATACACGGAATTACAAATAAATTAGCCAAAATCGTAATAGGCGTAACGATTTCGAAATAATATCCAACGAGCCCGAAAACCCCTATCCAAACAATTAAGGAAACAAACAGTGACTCAACAAAAAACTTTGCCACCCTTCGCTTGCTCAATTTCTCTAACATCCATGAACTCTTTGAAAAAACCGGATACAAGCATAAAATCGAAAAAACACTCACAAAAGATAACTGAAATCCAGCATCAAACAAATAAAGAGGATTCATAATCAATATCGCAAAACCCGCTAAGCACAGTGCATTGATAGGATCCGATTCCCTCTCAGAAACAAAACTAAACAAAAAAATACTCGCCATAATTGTTGCTCGCACAACTGATGGCCGAGACCCAATCAAAAAGCAATAAAAAATAAGAAAAGCCGCTGTTAAAATATATCGCCATTTTCTTTTTAAAGGAATAATTTTAAGTGCAAGAAAAATCAAGAAAGCCACAATACCAATATGAAGACCGCTAATCGCTAAAATATGCGCTGTTCCTGTCTGAATAAAAAGCTCGCGGATATGTACAGGAATATTCTGACGATCCCCCAAAAGAATCGCGTGCATAATACCAGATTGATTCGATGTAAAGTTCGCATCCAAGATACCCGACAACTTCTTCTTCAAGCGAAGAGAAAATGCTTTTAAAAAATTGCCTTGATTTCTTCTGATCACATCAACCGGCAACGCTTTCTTTACACTTAAAATACACCGAATCTTCTTTCTCAGAAGATATTCTTTGTATGAAAATCGATTCTCTGTCTTAAAATTAAATGCTGGATAAATCTTTCCTTCCATTTTAAGATAATCACCAAAAGCAATGTCTCTTTCTCCGAACACATGGACTAAAATTCTTCCGCTTTTCTTTTTCCAGCCCCAAGGACTTTTGATACGTTTAACATCAAGCTCAAATGAAAGTTTTTTTGTCGCATGAAAATCTTTTTCTTGAACATCAGAAACAACAATACCCTCAATCGTCACAGAATCTTTTCGATAAAATCGAACAATACTTGAAATGTCGTCGGGTCCAATGCTTTTTGCACTTTGAACAAGTGCTGCTCCAAGCAAAAACAATGAAGCAAAAATAAAAATAAGCGAAACTTTTGTTTGTTTAAGAAAAATATAACTTAAAGAAAATCCAATCAAACAAAAGAAGCTTAGAATATAAAATGAAATATTTATGTATTCTCCGACAAGAATACCGAAACTGAGGAAAATAACCATACTTAAGAATGGTCGACGAGGGTTCATAGTCAGGGCGGTGGTTTTAAATACCGAATAATAGTTTTATACTTTGAACCGCTGATACCTTTTATTTCTTTAAGCTCTTCTAACGTTTCAAATGTCTTGTTTTTGCGATGCTCCAAAATCTGATCAGCTGTGGCAGGGCCAATTTGCGGAATCTTGATCAACTGATCGCGGTCGGCTCGATTAATATCTACCTTTGGATAAATTTTCTGGCTATCGACCACATTAATCAAATTCCAAAGGTTTGGATTTTGCTTAAACACATAATAAAAAAGGCTCCCCAAAATAAGGGTCGCCCCAAAATAAATAACAACAAGTCGCTCTTCTTTTGTTAGATGAAACATACGCTACCTGATCAATTAAATCTTATCAAACAAGAATAAAATTAGAACAAAGATGGTTGTTTGGCTAACTTAGCTCTCTCAGCATCAGAGAAAAGCTTAACAACACCATATTCTCCATCATAGCCGGGTGCAATATTTACTTTTCCTTGACGCATACGGCTGACACCTTCAGCAACCACATCACCAGCACAAACTTGAATATCTTTAATTGGTTTATCCCACAAAATCGAAATTTCTCCGCCAAGAGCATTAAGCATCGCATGAAAGATTTTCTGAACAGCTTTTGAATTTGGCCCCATGCCTCTAGCCTCAGCAACAACCTCGACAAGCGGAATCAAACTATGATAAGGGCGCCATCGCTTGCTTTTTTCTCCTTGTTTCCGGTCGGCAAGTTCTTCAACCCGCGCCATAACACCGACTGTCACAGATTTTCCGCAAACAGGACATAATCCTTTATTTTTTATAGTCTTTTTAGGTGTTAAACATATCTTGCAATCCCGATGTCCGTCATAATGATATTTCCCTTCTTCCGGAAAAAATTCAATCGTCCCTAAAAATCCTTTGTCTTTTGGATCTTTAAGCGCTTTATACATCCCATTATAAGAAAATTCTGTATCAAAAATATTCGACTCGCGCGCAAGCTTTGATGCCGAATGCGCATCTGAATTAGAAATCAAAACATAATCATCCAGCCGGCTTAACCGCCAATTCATCAAAGGATCAGACGACAAACCTGTCTCAAGAGCAAAAACATGCTTAGTCAAATCACCAAAACAATCTTCAACTCGATCAAATCCACTTTTAGAACCTAACAGCGCAAACCACGGCGTCCAAATGTGCGCTGGAACTAAAAAAGCCTTGTCGTCAGCTTCCAAAGTTATTTCTAACAAATCGCGCGAATCTAAACCCAGAATCGGACGGCCATCTGAACAAATATTTCCAATGGCCCCAAGCTTCTTTTGAATCTTTTCTGCAGATTTTAAATGAGGCGCAAGAACCACGTTGTGGATTTTTCGCACCTTATCCATTTTTTTATAAATGCTTGAGATTTCAACTGAAAGAACAAACCGCACCTTGCCTCGACAAGACTTTGGAACGTCTTTATCAATTTCTTTGGCATACTTTTCTTTTAATTTAAAAAACCCTGGCTCAGCTTCTTCAAGTTTTGTTGTGATTTCCTTAAACCACGCCGGATGCAAGAAATCTCCGCTGCCAACAACCTGGAGGCCTTTTAGTTGCGCCCAAAGATAGAGAGCCTCAAAGTCTAATGATTTGCTGGTTGCACGGGAATATTTAGAATGAATATGAAGGTCAGCGTAGAATTTTGACATAACTAAGGTCACGCGTAACAAGACGCTTGTAACTTTTATACTACAATATTTACAATTTTATTTGGAACAACAATAAAACGCTTAATCGGCTTATCAGCGATAAACTCTTTGATTTTTTCATCAGATAAAATAATGTCTCTCAAGGTTGCCTCATCAGCATCCACAGGCACTTGAAATTTTCCTCGCAACTTACCATTAACCTGAGCAACAACCAAAACTTCGTCGACAATAAGCGCTTTTTCATCATGTGTCGGCCAATCAATCTCACTAATCGTTTTATCTTTCTTGCCAATTTTATTCCAAAGCTCTTCACACAAATGCGGCGTAATCGGAGATAATAACAAAACAACTGTTTCGATAGACTTGTTTAAAACAGCAGGCTGAACAACATCCGCCCCTTTTTTACCCTTAACGTGCTGATCAATTTTATTAAGTAAAATCATGATGCTGCTAATTGATGTATTAAATTTAAAACCTTTTTCAATGTCTTCAGTAAATTTCTTAATCACACTATTACGTTCTCGTTCTAAATCTTTATCGCTATCATTAAACGCTTGCTCTTTTGCAACCGAATCGTACTTTGTTTCTACTAAATTCCAGATACGAGACAAAAATCGCCAAGATCCTTCCATCGCGCCATCATTCCATTCCAATTGATCTTCCGGCGGAGCAGCAAATAAAATCGAAAGCCTTAACGCATCTGTTCCATATTTCTCAATCACCGAATCAGGATCAACCGTGTTTCCTTTAGACTTAGACATCACCTCGCCATCTTTTAAAACCATACCTTGTGTTAGAAGACGCGTAAAAGGTTCATCAAATTTTACCAGACCTAAATCTTTAAAGAATTTAGTAAAAAACCGTGAATACAAAAGATGTAAAATCGCATGCTCAATGCCACCAATGTATTGATCAACTGGCATCCAGTAATCAGCGTCATTTTTATCAAAAACTTGATTTTCATCATGCGCTGAACAATAACGAAGATAGTACCAAGACGAATCAAAAAATGTAGCCATGGTATCTGTTTCACGCTGAGCCGGCTTGCCACACTTAGGACACTTAACATTTACAAAATCATCCCTCTTAGCCAAAGGACTTCCTCCTTCACCTGTAATTTTAATATCTTCAGGAAGTACAACGGGAAGATCTTTTTCAGGCACAGGCACAACACCACAGCTCTCGCAATAGACAACAGGAATCGGTGTGCCCCAATATCGCTGACGAGAAATCAACCAATCACGCAAACGCCAATGCACAACAGACTTTCCAATTTTCTCTTCTTGCATCCAATCTGAAATTTTCTTTAAACTCACGACATTGCTAATACCATTGAATTGCTCAGAATTCACCAAAACACCTTCGGCTTCGTACGCCTCAGTCAGCTCATCGGCTAAAATACCTTTTCGCTTCGGATCTTCAATAACAATACGCATTGGCAAATCATGTTCTTTAGCAAACAAAAAATCTCTCTGGTCATGCGTCGGCACAGCCATAATCGCACCAGTTCCGTATTCCATTAAAACATAATCCGCAATCCAAATTGGAACCTTTTCATTATTCACAGGATTAATCGCATAGATCCCTGTAAAAATTCCTTCTTTTTTAAGGCCGCCAGAAATGCGATCCGTTTTACTCACCTTTGCTATTTTTTCACAAAACGCTAAAACTTCTTTTTCTTGTGGCATCCCTTTAATAAGCTTAGAAACAAGCGGATGCTCAGGCGCTAAAACAACATACGTTGCACCAAAAATCGTATCTTGACGCGTGGTAAAAACGGGCAAAACCTCATTTGTCTTTTCAACCTTAAAATAAATCTCAACACCATAGCTTTTGCCAATCCAATTCTTTTGCATGGCAACAACACGCTCTGGCCATTGTTTTAGCGTATCAAGATCCTTTAAAAGCCTTTCAGAATAATCTGTAATTTTTAAATACCACTGATTTAAATCTTTTTGTGTAACTTCTGACTTGCATCGCCAACACTGCCCCTGAATAACCTCTTCATTAGCCAAGGTTGTCTCGCAACTTGGGCACCAATTGACGGATGAAGCCTTTTTGTAGGCAAGACCTTTTTCCATCATCTTTAGAAAAATCCACTGATTCCATTTATAATAATCCTGATTACAAGTAGCAAGTTCACGCGACCAATCGTAAGAAAATCCCATCTTTTCAAAACCTTGATGCATTTCATGAATGCAACGATAGGTCCATTTGGAAGGGTCAGTTTTATGTTTTATGGCAGCATTTTCGGCAGGTTGACCAAAAGCATCGTAGCCAATTGGATGAAGCACATTGTAGCCTTGCATCTTTTTCATGCGGGCAATCACATCAGCAATGGTGTAGTTTCTAACATGGCCCATATGGATTTTGCCCGATGGATACGGAAACATCTCAAGAACATAATATTTTGGTTTTTTTGTATCTTGTTTAACTTCAAAGACTTTGTTGTCTTTCCAAAATTTCTGCCACTTTGATTCAAGGTGTCTTATAGTCTCAATATCATAACTCATAGAAATCTATTTTATACTAATATTAATATTTTAAAAGGAAAAAATTAGAAGGATAGGAATTTCAGTCTAAATCCACTTATTTCGTTTAAAATAAGTCAACAATGAAAGCGCCACAACAAGCATAAGACCCAGCGCGTAAGCATAGCCAAATGGCCATTTAAGCTCAGGCATAAATTCAAAATTCATTCCATAAATCCCAGCAATAAAAGTAAGCGGAATAAAAATAGCAGCAAAAATAGTAAGAACTTTCATGATTTCATTCATTTTGTTGCTAATCGTAGAAAGATAAATATCATGAAGGCCAGAAAGCATATCGCGAAAAGACTCGATTGTATCAATAACCTGAATCGTATGATCATAAACATCTCGCAGATAAACAAAGCTAGTTTTCTTAATCAGCTTTGAATCCTTGCGCTGAAGATTGCTTAAAACTTCTCGCATAGGCCAAATTTGCTTACGCAGGAATATAATTTTTCTTTTGAGCTGGTGTATCTCTTGCGGAGTATGAACATCTGGTTTTTCTAAAATGCGATCTTCAAGTAATTCTATTTTATCGCCAAGCTTCTCAAGAACAAGAAAATAATGATCGACCAACGCATCTAAAAGCAAATATACCAAATAATCAGACCCTAGCTTACGCACACGCCCCTTGTTAGCACGCAGTCGTTCACGAATAAAATCAAAAACATCGCCCTGCTTCTCCTGAAAAGAAATCACAGAATTTGAGCCTAAAATAAAACTAACTTGTTCGTCAATAAGGTCTTTGTTTTTCTCATCAAAATAAATCATCTTAGCAACAATAAAAAGATAATCTTCATAATCATCAACTTTAGGTCGCTGAGTCGTATTGACAATATCTTCTAAAACAAGCGGATGAATACCAAAATGATCATCAATCTTTTCAATAACAGATAAATCTTCAAGCCCATCAATATTGATCCAGGTAATGCTGGGTTTATCTCGAAACGCAAAGCTTTCTTCAATAGAGTTTAATTGTTTTTCTTCTAAATTATGAGAATCATAATCAATAACTGTAATTCTTGTTTTTTTGTGATGCTTTTCTCCAACGTGGATTAGTGTGCCGGGAGGAAGACCAGCGGTCTGTGATTGTTTTTCAAATAATTCTGTCATCGCGTTATCTCTTTATTAATTGGAACCTTTTTAAAATCTAATAGCTTTAACAATGCATTATAATATCACATTCAAAAAGTTTCGTTATAATTATTTAATCGCATTAACATGTTCTTGCTTTAAAAAACAAACGGGGCTTTGTTCTTAGAACAAAGCCCCAACTATTAATAAAAAATTTTTTAAACCCCTACCTCTAAATCTTTTCGCTCAATAACAACTTTTGGAAATTCACCCTCCTTATCAACAGTAATCGTGTGATAATTCGTATCTGTTTTAAAATAATCCAGCCCCCTCTCGATATACTGCTCATCGATCTTTTTTGGAACAAAGAACTTATTACACATATCTATTGCCGTTTGACGACTAAAAGATTTACAACAATAAACATCAACAGAAATATAATTCTTAGGAGTCAAGGTATGAATCACAATCGAGCTTTCAATCAAAGGCGCCCAACCTGAAAGGCCAGCCTTATCTGGAAAACGGGTAGCATCACTTCGAAATATATTTGGTGGAGCTTGTTTTTCCATACCTAAAGCTCCCACAATATCATCTAAAAACTGATAGCACAAAGAAAGATCGTCGCAAACCCCTTCTTTACACCCATACAAATCTAAAAGTAGCTGATATCCGAATACTTGATCTGTCATCTTCATATTGCCCTTTCAAAATCAAATGTATTATAACTAATTATATTTATACTATGAATACGTTGGTAAAAGCAAGGGAAAAAACCTTTTTTCTTCAAACGCCTTCTTTTTTTCTTATGCTCTAAATCAAACTTTCTTCTTTCGGCTTATCGTAATCAATATCCTGGCGCTCAGACCAACGGGTTTTATCATTCTCAAAATCTTCTTCATTTAATCCTAAAACAAAAAATATATTTGTAATCGGCACAATATCAATAATCACCGGCACAAATCCTTGAATATTATTAAAATCAATATTTTGAAGCTCTAATGGAACATCAAAATCAATCTCATCACCCTGAGTTTTAATATCAAAACTTTGGGCATTAAAATCAATGCCACCTTTTAGTTCGTCATTCGCATTTGGCATATCGTCATTCGTATCTTGTAACTGACGACTTGTGGCTTGTGACTGGCCGTCAGGCCTTTCCTGCACAGCATCCGCAGTCAGCGAAAAAATCTTTTCACTCTGCATAGAATCGGCAACAGAGCCAATATCCTTCAAAATAATAACTTCTCCACCTTTATACTCCGAAATGATTTCAAAACCTGCCTGCGTAAAACTCTCAACAATATGCTTAGGCATACGATTGTCATAGCGCCTTTGATCCATTTCTTCTCTATCAGAAAATGCAAAACATAAAAGTCCGCCAGAGGCAAGCACGCTCCGTAAACTTTTAATAAGTTGATCTGCTTTTTCTTTTGATCCTTTTTCTAAATAATTATCTCCAAGGACGTAATTTAAAACAGAAGCGGCAAAAATAACATCAAACTTTTTATCACCTAACAATGAAAGATTGAGAATATCCGCTCTTTTTGACTCAACACCATATTTTTGACGCGCCCAGCGTGTTCCGCGAAAACTTTTATCAGATGCCATAGCATCAGCACCTTGACTTTTAACCCAATTAATAAATTCTCCATCTTGTCCAGGCGCAATCTCTAAAACGCTTTTTCCATTCCAAGAATATTCAAGATTCTTGAGTTGATCAACAGCCTCTTGAGTTGAGCCGCTATACCAAATATATAAATCATCATTCGGGCCTTCCCCGTAATACTTCGGACCATAACAATCTTTTTCGCTAGAAGGATCAGGCGTCCGGCTCAAAATCAATTCCATTAAACTTTGAACTTCGCTTTCAGAAATATTCTTTAATCTGTTTCTTTCTTCTCGTAATTCATAAATCAACCAATCAAACCGATAAAAATTATTTCTCGCAAGTTCAGTTAATTTTTTTTCAATAGCCATAAAAACAGGTTTTGACAAAGAAACCTCAGAAAAAATATCTTCTAAATCAGGCAAAATTCTCTCTTCGAAATATTTCATTCTTCCATAGCGGCCGTAATCCTCTTTAGATAAAATCTTTCTAAGCGCATTGATCTTTTTTTCTGTCAAGAATATCGACGAACTCGTCTCTTGCTGAGGACTAATCAAAAGGAGGCTTTCTCTGATCGGCAGATACGTATCGGGTCCAGATTGGTTAATCATAAAAAAGTCTTCTTTTCCCGGATAATCCTCCGTCTGACTATACAGAACTTTTGGCATTTCTATTTTTTCCACAATCGAGAGATTAAAGGCATCCTCGCTCAAAGGCTTTATTTCTTTTTTGGGCTTTGCGAGGTTAACAAATAATCTTCGAAATCTTCCACAAAACCAAACCGTTCTAAGAAAATATATCTATTTTTAGGACTCATCCCAACTGAACCCTTTTTTTCAATAAAAGACTTCGCCTGTTTTTTAGTAATGCCCAATATTTCTGAAAACTGATCGTAATCACAACCCCATTTCTCTTTTAGAAAAGAAAGAAATCCTGTTTTTCCAACAATTGCTGTACCGCGCCATGTACTTGCATACTCAAGCAAAAGAATACCAATTTGCTGTTTTACCTCCTTGGATAAAGAAGAAGAACTTCTTTTTACAATATTGCCAGAAATACCATATTCCCTAAAAAATTCTACCCCGCTTTTTTCACCGCTTGCATTCTCAGCCGCTATGTCCTTAGTCATAAAAATAATTTTTCTTATACCGTTACCATTGCCATTTCCATTTTTCTTAAAAAACTGAGATAAAAATAATACTTCCTCTAAGCTCATATTTTCTGCCTCAGGAATGATAATCAAATCAAAACCTTTGCCATTGTTGCCAATATCTGCTCTCGACAAATAACTCTCAATATCTTCATACATTTGACTTTTGCGAACTTTTAAGACACCAGAATTACCATTTAATATCGCGCCTTCTCCATCAGGCAAAACAACCAAGGCTCTCTTGCTGAAACCTGTATACTGCTGAACAACTTCTTGGGTCAAAACATCCATTTGATCACTATCAACCTGATCAACAATTAAAAAAGGAGATTCATTAATGGCATATTCTACGATCGATCTCATAAATGGTTCTTCTGCAAAATAATCTGAATTATAAAAATTATGTGGTTCAATTCTGTCATCTTTCTCACTTGGAATATATCCAAGAGCTTTATTTAAAAATATGTTTCGAGTATCTTCATTACCTGAAAGCTCAAGATTCTCTTCTATGCTTTGAACAAAATCAAAAAGCTGCCATAACTCTTTAAATTCATAGCGAGGCTTCCCGGATACTTCTTTTTCTAATTTCTGCAAAATCTTTATTATTATTTTTCTAAAAACTCTCTGCGCACGGTTTACCCTCTTTGCCCTCGCTCCTTCCTTAAGTTTCCTTTGCTCCTCTGCCTTCCTTGCTCTTTCTGCTTCCCTTAGCTTCTTTTGCTCCTCTGCTTCCTCTGCCTTCCTTGCTCTTTCTGCTTCCCTTAGCTTCTTTTGCTCCTCTGCTTCCTCTGCCTTCCTTGCTCTTTCTGCTTCCTTTAACTTCCTTTGCTCCTCTTTTTGCCTTACCCTTTTTTCTTCCTCTAATCGGGACTGCTCTTCAAGCCATTTCTCAGGTTCTGATTTTAAAAACGACTCATAAAACACCTTCGGTGTGACGAGCCTGCCAAAACGTTTGTGAAGCTCTAAAACATAGTCTGCGGGGAAAAGGTGCGTTTCAATAAGCCGATCTATGATTTTTTTCTTGCCTCCAACATCCTTAACAAATTTTTTGTTTAGATTAGTGTTGTATCCTTCTAATAATTTCTGAAGGCCAACATGAATTCCATGTTCTTTTGAAAAACCAATTTTGTTCATACTCAAAGACTCTATTCCTTGAACATTTTGCTCTGTCAAAACTCCTTTTTCAACTAGGAATCTTAAAGAACCACCATTAAGCAAAAGTAATGTTTCAACAACTTGCTCAATACGCTCTTGACTATACGTAAACGAATTAGATGGAAGCTTGGAAAGAATTTTCTTAGAAAGCTTCTGTTTAAATTCTATTTCTTCTTTAACAAGGCCTCTTACTGCCCTCCCATATCCTCTGGGATCATTTCTGTATAAAGTCCACATCTGCGTTTCTTTGTCATAAAGCATTCTTCTTTCTATCCTTGTTGTCGAAATTTCCTTAACTTGCTGAATCGTGAGAGGATTTTTCTTAAGATGGGGAATGATCAAGCGTACAATCTGCTCAGAAGAATTTACTTTTCCTCCAGAAAATATCTCATCTTCCCAATCCCAAATATGGCGCCCGAGCTTTTTTCCATTGGAATCGTATCCAATAATAGCATATTCAATAACACCCTTTTTGCCGATGACAATCTCAATTCTCAAAGAAACTAAAGACTTAAAATGATGCGACTTTTCATTCTCTAATTTCTTATAATCGCGCGAATTCTTAATTGCCATTGGCAAAGAAGGAACAACCGTATCTCTAGCACCTATATAGCGACTTCCTGTCTCAACAACATAAGTTCCTGGTTTAGCATTAACAATAATATCAATAATTTTCTGATCAATCTCCTTTTTAAGATCTCTCTTAGGCCTTTTAAGCTCTCCGGCCTCAAGATCTAGCTCATAATTCGTGATCTCTTTTCCTTTCGCATCATATCCAATAAAGAAATATCTTGCTTGTTTTCCTTTTTCTTTAATAATTTTAAGATCTAAAAAGACTGCAAGATCTGATAACCCAAAACGATCATTATTAAAATTCCCACTGCCTTTTTCTGCTTTTTTTATCATTTTCAAAAGATTTTCGGAAGGCCTTCCCCGTGATCCCATCACCAAGTCAGCTTCAATAATAAAAGTTCCGTTATCGACTCCAGTAATAATCTTTTCTATTTCCGATATTTTCTGATCCCTTAAGCTAAGAATTCTTAAGCTCTCAAAATCAAGCTTAGCTGTTTGACCATACATTTTTTTTGTTTCTTCAATAAAATCAACAGATTCAACTGCCCCTCCTTGACTCTTTTTAATTTTAATACCCAACCCATCAAGCCCAGATCCAAATGAATGAAAAGTATCTTTTTTTAAAGTCTTATATTTTCCATCCTCTTTCTTTTCTGGCATTGGAGTACCCGGAGAAATCTTTCCAGACATCATCGAATAAAATAATCCAGTATGAACAAAGAAATCTCCCTGCTCAAAAGAGTCGTATACAGATTCAACTAAACTTAAAGTTCGCTTGGCTTCTTGATCAAAAATTCTCGGAAGCCCTACCATTTCACCTTTTTCATCTCTTCCGATCAAAACGATCTTTTTAGGATTCCCATTTCCACCTGGAACAAGCATAATATCAAGATCCCGCACATTCTCACCAAAACCATGGGCAACATTGCGCCTCAAAGGCTTAACCCCACCAAGATTAACAATAAAACTTTTTAATTTTCCTCCTAAAGCCAAACCTTCCTTAGCTCCTTCAATAAGAATCGGTTTAGAAATATCCGATTTATAAAGTTCTTGAATTCTTTCTTTTACTTGCTCAAAAGACAACCCCTCGACAAAAAATGTATTTTCAGCAGAAATTTGAGAAGGTGAAGGAATCCATTCGACCCACTTATCATCCTCTAATTTCTGCACAGCCCCAAAAATAGGTTTTGGAAAATTATTTTTTTGCTGAGATTTTCTATCCTGAGGTATTATTGTTGAGCTTGCTGCCTTGGTTTGTGTTTCCAGCGCTGATGAAGAAATTTGGTTTTTAAAAATCGATTGATTTCTCTGACTTGCATATTTCTCGCTTTTCTGTTTTCGCTTTTCTATCTGCACTTGAGCAAAATCTTGCTCTTCATCAATTTGTTCTTGACTCTTAGTTTTATAAGCTCTTGGATCATCAAAATTTGTTGCATAATAAGTATTCTCCATTCCAAAGCCGTTAAAGTGTAATTTTATAGGCGCAATTGCGCCATTGAGAATTGCATAATAGCTTTGATCTAATATCCTAAAATTATTAGAATTTTGAATATTCGGTTTTTTAAGCAGGTCTCCTATTGGTTTCGTATATGGGAAATCAAGCTTTTCAACATCAACTTTTGGAAAATACAAAGGAATTACTTCTTTAAGATATTTTGTATCAAAAGAATAGAAAATTGCTGGTTTTTGTTTTTTAAGAACATTTAACTCTCGAGCTTCCCAGAAAACACGCATTCTTACAGGCGTTCCGGGCTTATGGTGACGTACAAGCGATTGAAAAAAGTCAGATTCACGGCCAAAACTTTTTCTGTTTTCATCAGCATCTGAAAACATTGCCTGAGAAGCTACTCCTTGAGAACGTAAATAACTTGCGAGATTTTCAATAAAATTAAAAGAAAAACAACTAAAATTTAAAAACATAACATGCTCTACGTCTCCACGAGCTATGAGAGCATCACCAAGTCTTTTATATTGAAGATACGTAAAATTACCTGGCCCCAAATTTTTTTTGTTTGCATGTCCTCTATAAAAGATTCTAAGCGCTCCAATCGGAGTCTTTTCTATTCGCTCTATCAGACGATTAATAATTTCTTCTGTTCCGCCTTTAAATGATTTTATATCTGACGAATCAACATTGGCGCTAATCTCAAAAGCTTCCATTTCTTCCAAGCTAAATTGAGATTCAATATTTGCTAAATTAATAACTTTTATGCCTCGACCAAAAACAATTGTATCAGCAACATGATCTTCTAAATGAATAACAAGATTTACTGCACGCTCAAGATTGTTTTCATTATTAGGAAGCTTAAAGAAATCTAAAAAATCTCTAGCTACAGCTTTTCTACATTCATCCTGCAGCTCTTTTTCTGTTAAATTTACATACGCCTTATATCTTGTTTGAAAAGCCTCAATAGGGTTCTGTTCGGCTAAACCATCAAAAAACTTATCAGAAGAATCAAGCTCTTGAAGGTCTCTATGATTATCAAGAGCTGCGTATGGATATTCTTTTGCCCACTCAATCCATTGTTTTTCTGAAACAAAATCCTTTAATTCTTGATAATTATCAAGAGCTATATACGGGTATTCTTTCATCCATTTAACCCATTGTCTTTTGAAAGCAAAATCCTTTAATTCCGGGTAATAATCAAGAGCTACAGATGGATATTCTTTAACCCATTCAAACCATTGTTTTCCTGGGATAAAATCTTTTAAAGTTGAATAATTATAAAGCGGGACAGGTAAATGTTCTTTCATCCATTTGTGCTCCGGAGTCATTAGGACAAATCTACTCGAATCTTGCCTAAGACCAAGCATCTGAAATGTGACTAGAGCAACTAAAGCTGATTTCTTAATAGCTGTTCCGATCGCACTCCCAGCTCTTTTTCCGTCGGGGGTATCGCCATCGGTAAACTTAACAGCTTCTTTCATGTAGAACTTACTGAATGTTTCTCCCCCAGAAAAATATTTTCGTGGAATATTCTTATGATCATATTCGTCATATTCCACCTTGATAAAGTCACAGACGCCTTTTTTAAAAGAATCAACATACTGATCATAAATATCTTGTGAGACATCTTTGGTGTCCACTCCCTTAATCTTGCTTTGGTCAGAATAGACTTTGTTTACAATCGACTCTTTTAGATTGTTCTTAAACCAATAGGCTAGGATGAGAGAATTGTAAATTTGACAAAGTTGAGCAAAGTTTTTTCCTGTGTTAACTTCTTTTTCGAGGGCTGGGATGATAATTTCACGGACAACATCAGAAGCTAATTTATTCTGTGAAGAGTGAAGCGTATCTTGTGAAGAGTCTTGCGTTTCACGTTTCACGCTTAACGTTTCACTTGCGCGTGTTAATGCAACGTAGTCTTCCTCCAGCATAACCTTCAACCTTGATTCCACCACAAAAGCCCTATCTTCTTTCACATACACTTCTGCCTTTTGAGGCATAATCCAAACTTTATTAAAGGTATCCACTGGGATATTGGTGGTTCCATATTCTTCATAGGCTTTCTTATAGATTTCTTGCCAGAACTGTTTGCCAAGTTCATCTTCTGGGTATATCAGAGATGCTGTGATTTGCTTTAAGATATAGTCTTGAGCGAGCATGTCTGTGCCCATATCTGTAGAACCAAGACTATCAGGAATGATTCGATCTTGTTCATGAGGAGACAAGTTAACCCAGAGATTGTCTTCAGGAATCGTTAGAGCAGCTAAAAAGTATTTGATTAACTTCTCTGATTCGGCTTTTAAATGAGCGCCTGACTTACGAAAGCCTTCAGCTTTCGTCAAGTCAGCCTGCGCGAATTTACTCCGTGAGCCTTGCGGCCCAGCAAGGCGAGTCGAAGCTTCCTCGTTTTCAATTATTTCATCTCCCGCGTCAACAATGAAATCAAATTTTAGGGGATTATCAGGATAAACTCTTATTCCACGAAGAATGGTCGGCGTAAATGCTGGGCTCAAAGACACCATGGTGCCAGCCGTAGGAAGCGCCAGAACGCTCTGTGCTCTAGCTTTAGGAATATACGGCGCGAACACAGTATTTTCCCCAAAGGCTATAAGGACAAATAGACAAATGGCCCTAAAAAAAAGACGTGATTTATATTTCTTTTTTATCTGGAACATAAAGTATTAGTATATATATGTTTACTTGAGTGTACTCTTGAAAGTATAACATCTGGGCTTGGAAAAACAAGGTGACGATAAAAAGCCAGCTTTAAATAAAGCTGGCTTAAACGCATAAATGAGAATAACTTACATCATTTACAAAATATTATAGGAAATTTTAGCTAACATTGCATTATTTACGCCAAAACATTATAATTTATAACAATTTTGAAATAAATACAAAAAAACTTCTTCTAATTATAAATAACCATCAAAGCTGCAAAAGCTAACAAAATAATAAATATGACAAAAAAGAACGCGACCTTACGATTGGAATATCGAACTCTTCCCAAAAAACCATGTCCTGCGCGCTCAAGGCTCTGCCCGCAATGATGGCACAAAAGCGCATCATCATCAATGATCATCATTCCGCAATGTGGACAATCATATTCACCCATTAGTCCTCCTCGATTTTAATCCTCTGATAAATATATTAATAAGCCAAAAAATGAAAAAGAAATCTAAAAATTAATTCTTAACAAAACTTTGTTTTTTTAAATAAATCATCAAAATTGATATTGCCGCAGGCGTCACACCAGAAATGCGGTGCGCCTGGCCCAAAGTTTGCGGAGCAAAATGTTTTAACTTCTGCTGAATCTCAATAGACAATCCCGAAATAACCGAATAATCAAATCCCTCTGGAATCTTAATATATTCAAGATGTTTAAAACGCTCGATATCTTTCTGCTGTCTCGCAATAAAACCTTGATATTTTATTTCATACTCCACTTGATCAATAATTAATTTTGAACACTTCTTAAACTGATCATCAAACGATGCAATCATTTTATAAGAAATTCCTGGACGCTTTAGAATTTCGGCCAATCGTGTCGTGTTTCTCAGAGCGGCGCTATGATTTCGCGATAAAACTTTATTCATTTCTTCACCCGGATCAACACGTACTTGCCTTAAGTGTTCAATCTTTTTTGTAATCAAATCATACTTCTCATTTATAGAATCATAACGCTCTTTGTCAATAAGACCTAAACGATAAGCGTGCTCGCACATACGTTTATCGGCGTTATCCTCACGCACAATCAAACGATATTCAACCCGTGAAGTAAACATACGATACGGCTCTTCTGTTCCTTTAGTGACTAAATCATCAATTAAAACACCAATATACGATTCATCACGCCTGAGGATAAAAGGTTGCTGATTCTTAACTTTCAATGCCGCATTAATTCCAGCCACAAGCCCTTGAGCCGCAGCCTCCTCATATCCTGTGGTTCCATTAATTTGTCCAGCACAAAAAAGACCACTAATTCTTTTTGATTCAAGGGAAGCCTTTAACTCTGTAGATGAAATAACACCATGCTCGATAGAATATCCATAACGCACAATGCGTGCATTTTCAAGACCTTTAATTGAATGAACCATTTTTTCCTGCACATCCTCAGGCAAACCTGTAGAAATTCCATTAGGATAATACACATCTTCCTCGGCTCCTTCAGGCTCTAAAAAGATTTGATGCTTTTCTTTAGCTGAGAATTTAACCAATTTATCTTCGATCGAAGGACAATACCTCACACCTGTTGATTTTATCTTTCCAGAATACATCGGAGACAAATGAATATTATCTTTAATAATTTTATGTGTCTTTAAATTCGTAGCTGTAATATAACATGGTAAAAGTTTTTGTGTTTCTGGAATTTCTGATGTAGAAAAAGAAAACGGCATCGGAATCTCATCAGAATCTTGACGAACCATTTGAGAGAAATCAATGGTTTTTCCATCGAGACGAGGAGGCGTCCCTGTTTTAAAACTTAACAATTCGAAACCTAAACTCTTCAAACTATCAGCAAGCTTATCAGACGAAGACTCGTTAATACGCCCTGCAGATACAGTCTTTTTGCCGACATGAATCTTACCATTTAAAAATGTCCCCGGCGTTAAGACAAGTGTTTTCGCATAAATTTCTTGACCCGTTTCCAAGCGAACGCCACAAACAGAATTTTCTTTTGTTAAAATATCGAAAACTTTTCCCTCTAAAAAGAATAAATTCTTTTGACTACGGATCATATTTTGCATATACGCTCGATATTGTTTTCGATCAGACTGACATCGTGAAGAACGAACAGCCGGCCCTTTAGATGCATTAAGCTGGCGAAACTGAATGCCGGTTTTATCTGCCGCTTTTCCCATCTCTCCTCCGAGAGCATCAATTTCTTTGACCAGTTGTCCTTTGCCAACACCCCCGATAGCAGGATTACAACTCATCTGTCCAATCGTATCAAATGAAAGATTAATCATCAAAGTATCGCAACCCATCCGAGCGCAGACCAATGCTGCTTCAACGCCAGAATGGCCCGAACCTATGACAATGCAGTCATATGTTTTATTTGGTGCATTCATTTTTTATTTCTTTATTTTGTTTTTATTGTGATGTATGTATTGATTAAGGTCAGCGTAGCCAAAACAAGAACAATGATATTTAAATCTGTATACCGAAAACTCGTAAATGTAATGGCTAAAATGCCAATTAATGTTATCGTCCACAAAGCGTACATCATAATTATGATCAGTTTGCTCATTTTGCCTCCAAATATTTCTTAATTTTACTGCCTATAAGAATACCTTTTTCATGTTGTTTTGTCAACAGAGCCAAGGAAAAACTATAATTATTTCTTAGAGAAGTTTAAACTTTTGGAGATGTGCAAGATTCACGAATAATAAGCTCGGGATCAAGCAAGCTTTTAATAGGCGTATGCCTGCGGCCGCCAACGATAGAATTCAAATGACGGACAGCATCTTCTGCCATCTTAAATAACGGCTGACGCATTGTTGTAAGACCAACTGAACCATAGAGACCGTTTGGATTATCATCAAACCCAACAACCGACAAGTCTTCTGGGACTTTAAGCCCTTTTTCAATAGCCACATTAATAATTTCAAGCGCCATATCATCACTAGCGGCAAAGATAGCCGTCGGCTTCTCCTTTAAAGAAAGAAGATGTTCAAGACCTAGCCGAGCGCTTCTTCGAGAATAATCGCCTTCATAAATATAATCTTCATTAATAGCAATATTCTTTTTCTTTAAAGCATTCTTATAACCCTGAAGTCGATGCAATCCGCTTTGAGTTTGAAGACTTCCTGCAACAGTTGCAATCTTTTGATGACCAAGGCTCACAAGATATTCAATTGCGGATTGAGCGCCCTTAACATTATCAACCGCAATAAAGTTAATATCTAAATCCTCAACCATATTGTTAATGACCATGCAAGGAATGCCTTCGGCAAGGGTAGCTTCAATTTGTTTACGATTTTCAATAATATCAGCAAAGATAACACCACCAACATTATTAGTATTAAGCGGATTATATCCATTAGTAATATGAAAAATCAAATCAAGTTTTAAAGTTTCACAAGCATGTCCAATGCCTCGAATAATTTCGATTGCATAAAACGAATGAAAAATGCCAGGATATCCTGGCATAACAAGACCAACAGCAGTATTTAAGCCCTTCGCTAAACGCTGTGCGCTAACATTAGGCTTAAAGTTAAGGTGGGCAACCGCTTCTTCAACTTTGACACGATTTCTTTTAGAAACGGTTGAAACATTATTGATAACACGAGAAACCGTGGTAATTGAAACCCCTGCTCGTGCTGCAACATCTTCGATACTAATTGTTTTTTTAGTCACGGTAGCAATACTTTATTTAACAATATCTCCCGCCTTAAGCGGTACAGATATCTTGATGATATCCGCAGCAGAAATATCTTTTCGAACTTGAATAACTTCTAGCTCGCCGATGTATTCATCATCACGATACACAGTTAGCTGATCACCAATCTTAATGCCGGTCTCTTCACCAAGATCAATAATAACAAAATTATTATCATCATTCACACTAATAATTTCCCCAGACGACATCAAAACAAATGGAGCCTCTGAAGACTCTTCATTATTCGATGAGGAAGAACCATTAACAATAATTGGTGGCAACATAATTTCATTCTTATCATCTAAAAACGTATCTTTACGCAATCTTTCATCAATATTCATCTTAATATCCATGACTTCATCGATACGATCCTGAACAATAATTTCAGTTTCAGCCAGTCTTTTTTCAACTTTCGCCTTTTCCTCTTGAACTTTTGACACACTTTTTTCAAGTGCAATCTTAACGTTGCTAAGCTGTTTCACTTGTGCGCGCAACATCAAGTTTTCCTCTTTAATTGCTTCTAATCGTTCGTTAATATATTTCTTATCGTTCTTTTCGCGAACAAGAGCAATCGACAAGTTATCAATAATTTCATTATTATATGTTAATTTTCTTTCTGCTTCCTCTCGTGAATTGTTCAGATGTCCAATTTCAAGATCTAAATCAGAATTCTTTTTCCGGAGTTCTTCAATGTCTAAGGCACTTTGATCTAGCTCAGACTCGAGTTTACCGATTCGAATTTCAAGCTCTGTTCTTTCTTTTAAAATATTTGCCCAATGCTGCTCAGTGTCTTTTTCATTCATAGAGCCAACCTCAGGACCACGAACAACGACGGGCTCTCTTGTTGCAGCAGCAGCTTGTTGTTTTTGCACTACTTGCAATTTCGCAATCGCATCATCTCGCTCTCTTTGCACTGCTTGATAGCGAGAACGCCATTCTTCTTTTTCTTGAGTAGCCTCTTCAACGCGTGACTTTAGGTCTTCCATCCGACCAGAAAAAGCATCGATCTCATCTTCTAAATCTTTTTTCTGAGCTAAAAGTGCATCAGCTTTTCTTTTAAGCTCAGCCGACTCGTCTAAAGCCGCTTTATGTTTTTGCTCATAATCTGCTGCTTTTTTCTTATTCTCGACGACCTGTCCTTGCAACTGAGCATTTTCTTCTTCAAAAGCAGATTTCTGATTAAATGTCGACAGAGCGACAAAAACGCTTACGGCTAAAAGCAAACATAAAATAAAAATAACTTGTTTTGCTGCTTTGGACATAATTCCCCTCTTCGTATTAAAAGTTAGATAATATTAAAAATTACATTATAAGAACACTTATATTATTAATTGTAATATATCAAACTATTAAATAGAAAACAAGGGAAAGTATGTTTTTTTTATTCATCTTTAAATAAAAACTAAAAAATTAATTAAAAATAGATATAAAAAATAAAATGTTTCTGGTCTATTTCTATTCTTTTTTAAAATTAATGAGAGAAATTTTTATAGAAAATTTCTCTCACAAAATACAAAATAAAAAGGGGCAACATTTGTTGCCCCTTTTTTTAAATATTGTTTTCTAAAAACTTATTCGTATCGAATGTCATCTAAATAAAATGTACAATTCTCAGGATTAACGTCAACATTAGTTGACCAGGAAAAACCTCCGCTAACATATGAAAGGTCTTTTCCTCGCAAATCAATAGTGTACTGTTTCCATTCTGGCGTCAAAACGACAGGACCAATAAATGCTGTATCTGTGTCTGGATAATCTCCGGTAATGCCACCCATTTTGAACTCTTCGATGCGCTCCCCACCGTTTTCTCCTTTAGCCCAAAACGTTAATTTTGTTGCCCCGCTTAAATCAAAACCACCTTTTCGATTGCCCCAATTGTTAGCTGGATTTTGCCAATAAACACCAACCCACCGCTCACCTTGTCTTGAGCATTCAACATCATAATCCGCTCGAATACACGTTTTTTCAGAATGACAATTTTCTATCCATCGATCAGAAAATTCAATGCATGCCCCATCTGGCATAAAACCAGAGGGAACAAAATGATTGTCCCGAGATCCAATGTTGGTATAAATCGGAAACGGATTAAAAGAATTATTAGCCTGAGGTATTTGCGTTTCTTTTTCTGCTACAGGAGCGCCTGACTGACTACATCCGGCGACAACAACAAACATAAGCAGAAAAAGGACCTTGAGTATTTTGCTCATACGTCCCCTTTCAAAAAACTTTTTACATCTTTGCCATGGAATTTGCTTCGATTACTCTAAAACAATAATTACATTTCTTCAATTTCAAGAAGTCTTTGCTCTGCAGCTTCAGCCGGCTTCCAAAACCATCCTTGTGGATCCCAGCATTGTGCAAAATAATAATCTTTAATCAACTCATTAAACGCTGCTTTAGCCTCTTCAAGCATTCCGGCTTTTTTATAAGCTTCTCCCTGAATAAAAAGACAAGCGCCAACATCATTAAGAGCCCAATATGAAAAAATTTCTTCGTTTGTTTCCCATGGAAATTCTGTCAAAGAAGCCTGCATCTCCTTTGCTTTTTCCCCATACAATTTCATACATTTATTTGTATAGAACAAAACAGTTTCTAGATCATCGTTTGCATAGGCTTCCCAAGCTTTACCTGTAAGACCTGAAGACGTCGAATCGCTAAAATCTGCATCCAAGCCAGATTCGATTGCATCTAATTTTTCTTGCGCAGCTTCAGCCGGCTTCCAGAACCATCCACCATTATCCCAACATTGACCATAAGAAAAATTATCAATAATTTTTCGATATGCTTCTTTAGCCTCATCCATCATATTTGCTTTACGATAAGCTTCTGCTTGAACAAAAAGACATACTGCAACATCATTTAAAGCCCATTTCTTAAAAATCTCTTCCTTTGGACCTTCAACATAACCGCTTAACGATGCTTGCATTTTACTAGCTTGCGCCCCATAAAGCTCAACGCACTTATTTGTGTATGCCAAAACAGCTTCAATATCCCCTTTTGAAAGTGCATCCCAAGCCTTTGTTGCTAGTGTGACTGATCGATAATCACCATAATTATAGGCCGATGAAATCGCAGGGCTAACAAACCCAAGGCCCAGAACTAACAAGGCACAAATTAAAATTTTTCTCATAACTTATCCTCCCTTTTTACTTTATAGTTTAATATGACTATGCTCAACCAATTTAAATGAAGTATAGCATACTTTTTTCGGTTTTGCCGAAAATTTCATCAATTCCAGACACTTTTATAATAATCGTATGATTTACGCAAATGGCGCAAAAATGGGCTATTTTTGCCATCTCCTTGCCCTGTTAAGCCAAACCATTCTTCATACATATATCCATCTGGAAAAGGACCAATAGCCCCTGCCGTTTTATCATGAACCGATGGCTCATAATTCTTCCACCACTCATCTATCCATTGAAAAACAACTCCCCCAATAGCATTACCCGCGCCCTCTTTTGTTCCTGCTGAATTCAACATAATATCACTCCAAGCTCCTTGATGATAATCGGCTTGGGCTTGCTCTGCTTGTTCACGAGTTAAATGATTGGCATAAGCCGGACATCCATATTCGGTAATAAAAGCAGCCTTTCCAGAAGCACCAAAAACTTGCTCCCAAAAAGAACCAAATCCATAATCACCTCGATAAGCATTGGCAGCAAATGCATCAATTGATGGGCAATTTTCTGCAAAAATATCTAAATAAAGCGTATCTCCATTTGATATTGCAACCGGATGACTCCTATCAATGCTCTTAATCATTTGTGCAACTTCTTCAATAAACTCATAATACGCATACGGTTTTTTATCAGCGTTACAGCCTAAACCATAATTATTTTCATTACCTAAAAGCCACATTAAAACATATGGCTCATCTTTAAATTCTTCAACCATCTTGCGAACAGATGCCATCATATTCTTCTTATGTTCTGGATTTTCATAATCTGTTCCTTCAAACCATGTCGCGCCAGAACCCAGAGCATATTTTCCTAAAAAATCCCCCATAATCACCATAATGCCATAATCTTCATACATTTTTCGAAGAAGCTCTTTGTTAGGATTATAAGGTTGTTTGTACACACGAATCGTATTAACACCCATATCTTTCATAAGCTGAAAATCACCAACAACAGGCTCGTCTTCATCTTGTACATTATTTAAATTCTTATCCACCCAAGAATCGTATGGACCATCCGCGAGGCCATTATTATTAGTATCTTCTACGGCCCAATCAGCCAATGTCCCTTTATCAGGACTTTGCCCAACTTTCGTGGCTTGATAAGTAACCGCTTGAATCATAAATGGCTTATCATCAACAAGAAGTTGCCAATGTTCGGTCTCATCAGATTGAACAAGTCGAACTTTTGGCCCGCCAATTGTTTTCTTAATATCCTTAATTCGATATTTGTTCATCAGAGAAGGAAGAAATGATTTAATTCTTTCGATCATTTTATCCCAAAATGTTTTCTTTTGTAAAACTCCAGGCCAAGTCAAAACAACATCATTGGCGATATCATTATCAAATCCGTTAATAACTTGAATCTTTGCGCCCTCATATTTTAAATCTAACTCTGGATGTATTTTAATAATATGCCGAATTTTTGCAATAGCGGTTTGACCTGGATACCAAGGAGTGTTCCAATACGTTTTTCCTATGGAAGCTGGAAAATGAATTTGAATCGCACGATATGCTTTAAGCGCTTCATATATCATGCCAGCTTTTTCAAAAACAAGACCTAAATAAAAAAGCTTAACACCCTGTGGCTCAGATGCAGTCGCCCACTTATAAAAAGCTTTTTGAAGATCATCGGTTTGAACATAATCCCAATGACTTCTAGAAAGGGCACCCTCTTTTTGAAATTCTTGATACGTCGGATCCTTTAAAACACCACTGGTATTTGGATAAATTCCTTCGCCAATAGCTTTCATCAATCCGGCAGGATCATCCGCAACATACCGATATTCTTTTGTTCCAATATCCTCAAAATGACCATACTTCTCATAATCAATTACATCCTCAGTGCCAGGAAAAGCAATCGTTGGCATTGTTTCAGGACCACGATCAATTACAATTTCTTCTTTTTCTTGTTCTTTCCCTTCCAGCTTATCTAAACTTGCTTGACTTTTTTCAGCAACTGACCAATACCAACCTCTAGGATCCCAAGATTGCGCCCAAGAATATTCAGAAATTACTTGCCTAAAAAGATCCATTGCTTTTTCAGTCTCGCCTTTGTTCATCAAAGCTTCTGCGTAAATAAACAAGCATGTGGCTACACCATTAAGCACGCTATATTCTTCTTCCGTTCCTTTTAAAGGAAAAGTTTTCAATATCGCTTGCTGCTGTTTTGCCTCCTCTCTATACACTTGAATACATTCGGTGGCAAGTCGCTCAATTTCTTCAAAATTTCCACTCGAAGAAGCTTCCCATGCTTTTAAAACATAATCTTGAGAACTTACTATCTGCGCCAAACTATGCGTAGAAATTAAACAAAAAATAAAAAAAACGAATACTTGAAAAATGATAGACAAACGATTTGAAAATAATATTTTTTTCATCCGACAATTGCTCCTGACGATAGACCTTTTATAATATGTTTTTGCATAAAGAGATACACTAAAATAACAGGCGCAACCGTAATCGTCAAGCCTGCCATCAAAAGCGGATAATCTACACTATGCGTCCCTTGAAAA
Organism: Candidatus Omnitrophota bacterium; assembly: GCA_028693815.1. Classification (NCBI taxonomy): domain Bacteria; kingdom Pseudomonadati; phylum Candidatus Omnitrophota; species Candidatus Omnitrophota bacterium. Next base: position 65,518 of record JAQUUP010000002.1, on the reverse strand, counting down.
ACCATCAAACCACGTTGCAAAGGCATAAGCGATTTATCATTTAAAAGCAACATGGCTAGAACGTACTCATTCCAAACATTGAGCGTGTTAAAAATAACAATAACAGCAATTGCTGGACGTGCCAAAGGCAAAGCCACGTGCAGCCATATGCCAAGCTTTGAGCATCCATCCATACGCGCAGCATCTTCTAAATCCGATGGCATTTTATCAAAAAACGTTTTGAGCAGATAAATGCTTAACGAAAGCCCGACGTTAATCATGCATAAAATATACCCAATACGCGTATTCGCCAAATGAAGTTTATTCATTAAAACATACAGCGGAACAAAGCTTCCAGGTAAGGGAATCATCATAGCAGCTAAAAACATATAAAAAAAGAAATTTTTTCCCGGAAATTTTAGCCGTGAAAATGCATAAGCTGCTAAAGATGAAACAAGAACAATGCCAAAGACAACACACACAGTATAAATAACGCTGTTCACAAAATACATTCCAAAGCCGCCTTTAGTCCAAGCTAAATAAAAATTTTGAAAATGAACAGAACTTGGAATAAGTCCTTTATCGACAAATATGGTCTGATTTGTCATTAACGCCGAACGAAACATCCAAAAAAGAGGAAACAAGCAAGTCATGGCCACAGCCATTAAAAATGTATGCGTAAAGATTGAACCAATAACTTTAATTGCCTTGTAACGATTAATAATCAAACTAAACCCTCTTTTTTATTATTGCTTAGCTTTCTTTGATATCTTATTGAGTATAAACGCACTCATCATTAAAATCAAACCAAAAACAATACCCTGCGCACAAGCATATCCAAAACGACTCGCCCCTGTCATCGAACTTAAAATGCGGGTAACCGGGACCTCTGTGTGATACACTAGTCCCTGACCAACCATCGAAAGCACCAAAACAAAAACCTGCATCGACCCTAAAATCGTCAGAATCATAACCATCACAAAAACTGGAATCATCATCGGAACTGTAATATTTTTAAACGTGCTGAATGCGCCTGCCCCATCAACATAAGCGGCTTCATAAAGCTGGCGGTCAATTGTTTGCAAACCTGCTAATAAAATAATAAAACCCCAACCAAATCCTTTCCAACTATGAACAACAGCAATACATGTCAAGGCTGTCTTAGGATCAGAAAGCCAATGATGAACAAGATGATTCAGATGAACCTTAGTTAAGAAATAATTCAAAAGACCAATCGGCTGACCAGATTGCATGCCAGAATTTAAAATCCATTGCCAAATTAAACCAACAACGATCTCAGACAAAACAGGTGGCAAATAAAAAACAACACGATAAAACTTGCGCATACGAATATCGCGATCACATGACAAAGCAAGGGCAAAAGCCAACATATTTTGAAGCGTTAATGCAATAAGCGTGATGTATCCTGCATGCCACATCGATGACCACCACACTTTGTCTTGCATAATTTCTTTAAAATTGCTTATGCCAATAAAATCACGTGTTAAACTAATTCCATTCCACTCATGCAAAGATAAGTTAAAAATCTCAAAAAATGGATAAATATAAAAAACCGCAAAAATCGCAAGCGCAGGAAAAATAAAAAAATAGTTTTCAGTAGCATCTTTAAACTTTAAAAATGAAAACTTATCAAACGTCTTATTTTTCATTGCCTCTTCATTCTCTTTTGAGCTTTTTCCATCTCGCGAACTTTCATCGCTTGAACAGCTTGGGCCACTTCTTCAGGCGTTTTTTCGCCAATAATAATTGACTGAATCCCTCTATCAAACGTCTCTTGAACCATCGCGTCCTCATTATACTTCCAAATAGAAGGATGCGTGGTTTTGTCCATTGCACTTGCAAATTGCGAAAGAATTTCTGGAATCGATGATAACGCATAACGATTAGCTGGTAAATTTTTTGTTTTTTTAGATAAAAAAGCCTGCTGCTCTTTAGCCGTAAGCCATTTTAGAAAATTAATAGCTTGCTGTTTATTCTTAGAGCTATCATTCACAACAAAAGAAGACCCTGCTCCACCCCAAATCTGCATCGGCCTTTCTTCGTTAACTACAGGCGGTAACATCACGCCATAATTTAAATTTTGATCCATCTCATTATAAACATTGACACACCAAGATCCATTAAAAGCAAATGCACTACGCCCTAAAGCAAAATCTTGCTCAGCATACTTATTACCTTTAGTTACAATACCCTGAGCCAAAGCATTATTTTCTCTTAAATCTTTAAATAATGTAAATACTTTAATCCAATCTTCGTCCGTATAAGGAACGTCCCCTTTGTATGTTGCCATCACTTTTTCTTCACCCATAATATTAAACGCATAGTTAGACGCAAAACAGTCAACCATCCAAGTTTCTCCCCATCCAGAAATAAGACCTTCAATTCCGATGCGGTTAAGCGCAGCAATATCTTCCATAAATTCTGTAAAAGTTTTTGGATATCGCTTAATGCCAGCTTTAGCAAGAAGATCTTTGTTGTATAGCATTTGGATATTCATAACATCAATCGGGACTCCATAAATACCTGAATTAACACTATAAACATTTCCTTCTTCAAAACGATTCGAATCTAGCGCTTTTGAAAAAATACTTTTTTCCCAAGCTCCACCATTGCCCTCAAAGTCTTTGGTTAAATCAGCCACAAATCCACTATTGATAAAAGAAGCGAGCTTCTTTTTGTCACCTAAAATGCCGTAAATGTCTGGTAATACACGTGCTTGCGCCGCAGCTATAATTTTTCTTGAATACGTCTCGGATGGAGCATATAGTTCAAACTTAACTTCAATACCTGTTTGTTCTTTATATTGTTGAGCAAGCTCTAGGAAGGTTTCTTGGCGATCAATCATCCAATGCCAAACATTAACAACATTTGCTTGGTTTCTCTGCGAACAGCCTGCTAAGAAAAAAGCAACACAAAAAAGAAATAAAAAAATTTTTCTCATTAAAATTTTTGCCTCTGCATTATTTAAGCAATCGTCAATTTAATGTGCAAATTAATTGAAATGGCAGTATAACATAGTGATTTTATTTTGTCAAAATCAGAATCGACACAAGAAAAATCAAGAAATTATCTATTTTAAATAATTTACTTGAGATACCTTGATTTTCTAAGAAATTATATGCTATACTTATTCAACAAATCATTTTATTATATATATTAATAAAAATGATGACTTTCACTTTTTCAAGGAGACTATTTTGAAAACGTTTCATAAGCGCATGATACTATTGCCTTGCTGTGCAATAGCATTGTGGGTATTTCTTGTTTTTTCACCTTCTCTTACCTTGGCTTCAGATTCTGCAGTAGATACTGATTTTGCTATCATGCTTTACGAAAAAGGACAATACAATGAGGCTTTAATCGAATTTCAAAGAATCTTGGCAATCAATCCCGCTAGCCAAAAAGCTCGAGCATATGTTGAACTTATTAAATGGTCTAAAGATTTTGAGGAACAAAAAGGTGGCTTTGTAAAACAAGCTTCTTACAAACTTAAGCAGCCTGATGCGCCAAAGCAACTTGATAAACCCGAACAAGCAACCAAACCTAAGGAACCTGCCAAACCTAAAAAAATTGAAACAATCGAAGAAAAAATAGCAAAAGAACTCGATGCTATTGAAAGAAAATATCAAGCAAAAAGCTCTTCGGCTCCTAACAATGAAATAAAAACAAATAAGACAGAAAAAATATCAAAAACCACTTCTGACCCCGTTGTCTCATCTGAACCTAAAAAAAATAATTTATCTAAGCCTGAAGAAAAGAATACCGCTAGTGTTAGAAATAATAAAACAATAACCGAATCAAAACCCACTGCTATTCTTGATAGCTCATCCAAATCCAAAGAACTTTCTGTATCTGAATCTAAAGAAGCGCCCAATCCTGCTGCTTCAAAAAAAATACATAAAACAATAGAAGCGGATGTAGATGTTAGCGGTGAAGTTCGTATTGGGCTTGGATACGATGCTAAAAACAATGATCTACTTTGGAACAGAGCCAATTTTGATTTAAATGAAAAAAACTGGCGTTTAATTTCACCAGATCAGCTTAACAAAAGAATGAATACTTATGACCCAGGCATTTACGACCGGCTTAGCTTTGATATTGACGTTAATCCAAAAGATAGCAAGCTTTCTTACCACGCGAATATCACTATTGACCCATGGAGTTTTACCGGAAAAACTGACAAGCTTACTTTGAGAGGATACGCCTTAGTCGATACCATTGACCTCCAATTTCTCTCTTGGGGCAATACGGGCTACACAGTCAACAGCAATCTTTTTACACTTGATTACGGTGACATCATCGCGCTTCCCGAACTTAAAGTCAGTAACTCTACAGTCCCCGGAGGAATGTTCACTTCTAAAAATGTGAATTTCTTCACTTATCCAGACATGCACGTCAAGAAAAATTTCTGGCCTCTAAGAGAATTATGGGTTGATTATCAACCGACAGACGAAACTAAGATTCAATTTTTCCCTTACGGATTTGAAAACAAAGCTTTAAGCTCTAATGATCCTTTGGGATTATCGAATAACCATATCTGGTGGGAAGAAAGTCCTTGGTTGGCTAACTGGACTCCTGGACACATCAATATATGGAACAGTCCTCAAGATTTTACAAAAGGTCGATGGAACGATGCCTTAGCATTCCAAACCCGAGATAGTGATGGCAAGCGCTTAACAGCGCTACGAGGGTTCTCTCTTAACACGACAACAGACGACACTCAGATTGATATGGTTGTCGCTTCACCTAAAACGCTATGGCAAGACTACGACGAATTTGATGCAATTCCTGGGAGTTTCCGTATTCAAAAAAATGTTTCCGACAATTTCTATATTGGCAATATTGAAAATATTCATCTCGGCCTTATTAACGGTAATATTGATGCCTACAATATCGTCAGTGGCTACGATGCCGGATGGCTTATTAATCCTGGCCTTCAAATAAAAGCAGAATATGCTTTTTCTTTCCTTGAACAAGATCGCTCTTTTGAAAATTACAATACACGTACTGATGGCAACGCTTACGATCTTTCTATTGTTGGCACCACTAACGGTATCGAATCTCCAGACACTAACTATCTTGCAATACAACCAGAAAAAGACGAAGAAACATTTTTTAAAACACAATTACGCATGACCAGAATGGATAACGGATTTGAATCAACCCTAGCAAATTATCGCGAAACCAAAGACGATCAATTTTGGAGTCGACACATCACATTTCGCGATCCAATGAATTACCCTGGCCTTTCTTATTATGACATCGAACCGTTTCGTATTGGAAACAGCATTGACTATGGTCGTTACGTGATTAATTGGCGAACAGATTCTTCTTTCTGGTCTGGAAGATTAAAAGGACTAACAGATATCCGAAACGCACATGCCACGAGCTCAAATAAGTATATCGAAACCGTCGCACGCACGGAATGGTCATATCAAGCAACCGATAAGTTAGAAACACGCCTCTTACTTATTGGACACCATCTGCCAAAAACAACCGGAGGGGTTGATCCTTACATTACAGATGCAAACGGTGAACCTGTTTTAAATGACGCCATCGAAGACGGGGTCGACCCAAGCGGATACACGACCTCCATTGGATTAAAATACGATTTCTCAAAATATCTTTCTTGGAACGGAGCATGGGAACACACCAATGATTTTGCTGCCGGAGTCGACAACTTTCCTCGCGGGATTCTAAACGATATCGGCACAACAACATACGAAAGCTATGACAACATCTACAGAAGAACTTATTCATATCTTTATGATCAAGGAAATTTTCCTTTGCCGCCTTACGAATATCACCACATTTTTAGAACAGGAATTGAAATCACACCTAACGATCAATGGAATATCTATCTAGACTTTGCCCGCAATCCATACGAATACGCAGGCCCAATTGATGACAACATGAATCATATTGGCCTTGCGGCTTCTTATCTTGCAACAAAAAAACTTGGGTTCTTCGCAAAATATACTTGGAGTCGCTTAAAAAATGTTAACGATGTTGTTTATAACGGAAGTGAAGACATCGTGATGAAAGATCATCACAACATCTTTTTTGAAGCACAGTATTTATTTGATGAAGATAGTAAGCTAAGTTTCAGCTATGGTGTAGGCCCGTCAATTTATAGCGCCTATGCGTCTTCAACGCCATACATGGGAAGCACAACGCCTACAATCGATACACAAAACATCTTTCGTCTTTTCTACAAAAAAAGATTCTAGCGATCTAAAATTATTTATTTTTAACAATTTTCTTAGCCGAGCGTGACAATAACTTTATGTGTCTTTTTGTCGGCGAAAACAGGAAGAATATTTCCTTCTATTTCTTTTCCATCAACAGTAATTTGTTTTACTCCGCTTTGCTTGCCGTTCAGGTTTTGAATTTCGATTTCATAAATACTACCCCTAAAAGGACGACGAACAAAACACTTTTTCCATGAACAAGGGATGCTCGGATCAATACGAAGTCCATTAAAATCTCGTCGGACACCAAGGATCCATTCGGTGGCAGCCATAAAATTCCATCCAGCTGTTCCAGTAATCCAAGTAAAAGCACCTTCCCCGTATCGATAAGGATTTTGAGGACCTACTAAATATTCAGCAAAAACATATGGCTCTGTTCGGTACAGCTCCATATCTTCTTGTTTATTTGGCATAATCTTTTTAATCGCTTCATAAGCCTTGTCACCACAACCACTCATTGCATACGCCACAGCCATAAATGTTGCCGCATGACAAAAAACAGCAGCATTTTCTTTTGTCCCTTCTGAAAACATGCTAATGCGTCCCAACCGCTTGACCCAAAACGAATAAGCAGGCGCAAATAAAGCCAATCCATGCGGCCCATTTAAATGTTTGTCGACAGAATCTAAAACTTTTTTAAGACGATCTTTTTTAGCAATACCCGACAAAACCGCCCAAGATTGCGCATTCAAAAAAATCTTTCCTTCTTTATCTTTTTTCGTTCCATAAACTTGGCCATTGTCATCAAATCCGCGCACATACCACTGACCATCCCATCCTTTTTCATTAACGCGCGCATCCATAACATCAGCCATCTTTAAGTATTTATTTTTCTTATTCTGATCACCAATAAAATCACAAAGTTCCGCCAATATTCTAAGCGATCGAACCAAAGCCTGTGCCAACCAAACGCTCTCGCCTTTATGCTTGATACCAGCAGCATCAATCGCATCATTCCAATCAGCATGACCAATCTTTGGGAATCCTTTAACACCAACATCATTAAAACAAAATGTCAAATTTGCCTCTAAATGCTCAAGCAATGTTCCTTCACCATCTTGCTTTGCCCCACCTTTCCAACTAGTATCAATTTTCCATCCCTTGATCCATCGATCCTTAAGATATGGCAATTTAGTCGAAAGAATCGCTTTGTCTCCTGTTTCTTTAACATATGCGCAAACAGTTGTTGTCAGCCAAATCTGATGATCTTTATTAGGCAAAAATTTATGTGGCCCGTCTGTTTCAGACCAGCCAGGAGCAGACGTGCCGTCTCGTCGGATTAAAGAAGCAATCTTAAAAATCTTATTTTTAGCCAATTCTGAATTAATCGAAACAATCGCTTCGGAATCTTGACAAGAATCACGATACCCTCGGCCTCCAGAGCCTTCATGAAAAAAACTTGGCGATCTTGACCATAAATTACAAATATATGTTTGATATTTCAACCAAACGTTGGCCATTGTATCAAAATCTTTGTCTGGTGTTTTAATCTCAATATTATCTATGATTCTGTCTTGCCATATTTTCTTAGTTTTCTTTAATTGTGCTTTAGCGTAAGAAACTTTTTTATAATTCTTTAAAATTCTCTTAATATCCGACATCTTTTCTGTCTGACCTAAAACAATCGTAAATTCTTTTGTCTCACCTGGTTTCAAGCTTATCACATGCTTAAACGATCCGATGCCATCCTCTCCAGAGCAAACAGGAAAATCTTTAAATCCATTTTCTTTTAAAACAGCATCTGGTTTTTCTTCATTATTGTAACGACCGAGAAAAGCTTCTTTTTGCGTGCAAACACTTACCACATTTAAAGATGAAGCAAAAAAGATTTGGCTTGAAAACGGCTGAATATTCATTCCTTGCCACTGTGCTGTTTTTTTTGCAAAAATCGCTTTTTCCTTTTTATCAAACCAAACGCGATTATAAAGATTCATAATATTGCGATAACGCAGCTCTTCGTGATAATCACCAATTAAAAACTCAACATAAGGAAACACTTCCAAGTTCTTTGTCTTTTTTGTCTGATTTGTTAACGTTGCAATCCAGACCTCACAATGATCTTTTTCAGGAACAAAATAAGTGACATTTGATTTTAATCCTCTATTGACAGCATCGATAGAAGTATAGCCTAATCCATGATGACAAGCATAATAAGATGGTTTTGCACGCAAAGGCTGATATGTGAGCGAGTAGGCTTTTTTATCTTCACGAACAAAAATATATTTTCCAGGTCGATCAAGATGATAATCTTCTGGATGCCAACGCGTAACACGATTCGTGCGGCAATCACGATAAAAGCTATATCCACCTGCACATTGTGAAATAATCGAACAATATGTTTCGTTGGTTAAATAATTAATCCAAGGATATGGTGTTTCTGGCGCGGTAACAATATATTCGAGATTATCTTTAGAAAAATGACCGTATTTCATAAGTTCCCCTATTTTATAAATTCTATAATAGTGTTATTATTTAATGACAATTTTAGAAAAACGAGTTTAACACGGAAAATATCAGCGGGTCAAGTTTTTATTTGCATTAATTGTGTATTGCTTTAGATCCTACTGGAAGGCGTGCAGAATTATTCCTGTTTTCATTAAGTTCGGGTAATCAAACTTAACTCCAGCTTGCCAAGAATTTGTTGATTCACCAGAAGCCCAAACAACGTGCCCATCAACCCCTAAAGGTTCGGACGAACCAGGGATATCAACAGATAAAGAAAGTCTATCAAAAATAGAGAGTTTTTCAGGTGAATAGATCCTAACTCCTTGTGCCGAAACATCTCGAACAACCGTATTGCAACAGTCATGAGAATTTTCTCTTGAAAGCCTAACCGGAAATCGAATATTGACACGATCAAAAAGACGTTGATCCTGATAACCCTTGGTCACCTCAAACTCTCTTTCTCCGTGGCTTTAATACGCGATGTGATAAACTTCTAATCTTTAAAACAATTCTCTATACGGGACTCCGCTTGCGGTGATATGTCTGGAAAAACCATGCCAACACGAAAATTCGAAGAATTTTTCATTCTTTCAACCCATTTTACTCTTCCCTGAACCAAGACAGGCGAGCCGTCTCTTGTCAGCGAAAGTTCAACCATCATATTAGTATTCGCGGGGATAAAACAAGCAGAAACGAAACCAACACCAGACTTGCTAATATCAGTAGTCTGGCTACTAGAGAGAACTTCTCTCTTTTCATCCAACAAAGGAACACGACACTCATAGCGAGCATTTAGTCTTTTATTCATATTTTTATCATCCCATTATTAAGAATTATGAATTTATTACTCTCGTGGCTTCGTGGCTAAGATAAATATAACATATCTATGAGCGATAATCAAGAGATTGAAATGAAATAATCAAAATAATAAAAAGATTGATTCTCTTTTTTCCCTATGATATATTGAATCCCATCAAAAAGAAATAACCCCTTTATACACAACAGGATACCAATGACTGAAAATACCGAAAATCAAGAACAAAAGAAAAAAGCTTTGCTCCCCGATGTTGAACAGGTGGACTTCAAAGACTACCAAGCTCAAAGGCAAAAAGACATCGAGCTACATCAAAAAAATAAAAAACAAAAAAAACTTATCAGCAAAATTTTTACCTCTATAGGCCTGATTTTTGCTGCTCTCTCTTTCTGCGTTATGGCTTATTTTGCTTTTATGTTGGCAACTGCACCTAAATAAAAGACCTAATATCTCACTTCTTTGGCTTGAAATAGTTTCCTTAATGAAACGGCTAAATCAGAACGTCCCATTTGCTTTAATTTTACAATTTGCCTTGAAACCCCAAGCTCATTATTTGTACTTATATAAACAACACCTAACTGCCAATAAGGTTCTGCCGCCTTTGGATCTAAGGTAATGATTTCCTGATAAAGAGCCTCAGCTTTTTCAAAGTTTCCCGCATTAGTTGCAGATGAAGCTTTTAAGGACAAATAAATTACATATAGCTTTCCTCGCGTAAAAAATAATCCCGCCAGCAAAACGATAACGCACACAAAAAAAACAATCTTTCTTTTGCCTTTAAAAATATTTGCATCAATAACGTGAAGCTGTTCCGCTTGCATATTTTCTCCTTATAAAATTTAAACCATGATTATTGCGTTAACCTTTAATTTACGATATAGTAAGCACATATTACTAAAAACTCTATGATTAATTCAGTCGATATTATTATCTTTATTTTTGTCCTCTTCTTTTTTGCCTCAGGCTGGCGAAAAGGCATTGTGCGCGTTTCTCTTAAATTTATTGCCATGTTTTTGGGAGCTGCATTTTCCCTCTATCATTTTAGCGCAACTCAAAACATCTTGCAAAGCATTGCTATTTTAATATTTGGATCCATTGGCCTTGCTGTGGCATTGTCCATTCTTTTAAAAATCTGGAATAAAAAAATTAGCCACTCAAAAACACCCGCCGCTCTAAGTCGAGTGCTTGGCAGCATTCTTGGACTAAGCTGGGGACTCTGGATTGCACTGATAGTCATTTTCTCAATCTTAATTCTTCCGCTTAACACTCCCTTAGCTCAAGAAATAAAAACAAACATCTTTCAATCTTTTACATATATGAATATCGCAAATCGTATTCCACTATTTCAAAAATTTATCAAACAAAGAACACAAAATGATTCTACCTCACTGATAGACAATCTTCCTATCAACATCAGCGAAAAACAAATAAAAGTTTTTCGAGCAAGCAAAGAATTTCAAAATATCTCTCAAAACGAATCGCTGCAAGAAATCGTTAACGATGCCGCTTTAAAGGAAAAAATCGAAAATCGCGACATCACTGCTCTTGTCAATGATCCAAAAATTCAAAAACTTCTTCAAGACAAAGATTTTACCCAAAACATCATGGGACTATACTCAACAATCCTTAAAGAAAACTCCGAAGACCTTTTTGAAAAGTAACCCAAATTATTTTCCGATACAAAATGAAGAGAAGATCTTATCTAAAAGATCTTGGGAGATATTCTTTCCTGTTATTTCATCCAAAAAATCAATAGCCAACTTGATTTCCTCAGATACAAATTCTAAAGATAACTGGTCAAAAAAATGTTGTTTGGCATTTTGAATAGAAAATAAGCATTTCTTGAGAGATTCAATCTGGCGAACATTGCTAATCATAATTCTAGAATCTTGAAACTCTGTTCCATGCAGAATATTTCTAACAAGGCTTTCTTCTAAGACATCAATGCCTTGCTTGTTTACAGCAGAAATCTTAACCTGCAAACTGCTTTCTAATTGTTTCTTGATCGTTTCAACATCCGCACGCATCTTTTTGTCACTCTTGTTTAAAACAACAATAACATTCTTTCCTTTTATTTTATCGATAATCTGTTGGTCTTCTTTAGAAATGCGCTCAGAAATATCAACCATAAAAAGAACAAGCTCTGCCTGATCAATATTAAGATGACTCCGACGGACAGCTTCTCTTTCAATTGAATTACGCGGATGTAAAATCCCTGCCGTATCCACAAGCTGCAAAGGGATTCCTTTAATTTGAGCAAATTCTTCAATCGTGTCGCGTGTCGTCCCTTTAACATCACTTACAATTGCGCGCGGCGTGCGCAATAAGACATTAAGCAAAGAAGATTTTCCAACATTAGGTTTTCCACAGATAACAACCTTTACCCCCTCTTTCATAATACGTCCCTGCTCACTCGAAAGTAACAGCACATCAACTCTTTTGATAACAGAATCAATGCGATCCATCAATCCCTGACGACTCAAAGTATCAATATCATCTTCTGGAAAATTAACAATCGCCTCAATTTCGATATACACATTCATTAAAAGTTCTCGAATTGATTCAAGCTCAAACGTCAAATCCCCCTTAAGTTGATTAACGCTCGTTCTTAAGAATGCCTCTGTTTTTGCCTGAATAACATCCAAAACCGCTTCAGCTTGTGTTAAATCCATGCGGCCATTTAAAAAAGCTCTTTTTGTAAATTCTCCGGGCTGAGCTAAACGCGCACCACTTTCAAGAGTCAGACTCAAAATCTTCTTTAAAGATGCAATCCCACCATGACAACTAATCTCAACAACATCTTCAGCCGTATAACTTTTTGGAGCCTTCATCACAATAATCAATGCCTCGTCAATAACTTGTGCATCATCATTAGCATCAATAACTTTTCCGTAATGAACACTATAGGTAGAGAAACTGGATGGTTTTTTGTTATTTTTGGCAACAAAGATTTTATCCGCAATTTTTAAAGCTTCTTTGCCACTTAGGCGCACAATTCCAATTCCCCCTTGTCCTTGAGGCGTTGAGATTGCTGAAATTGTGTCGTTTAAACTTTCTTGATACATTTTTCCTCTACTATTAAAAATTTCCTTAAGAATATACTGATTTGATAAAATTCTTTAAAACTATAAAACAAATTACAAAGAATCAGTATGCATTACCCTTTAATCAATTGCCTTCTTATCTCGGCAGCAAGAAAAACAGAGCCTGCAACTAAAACAACATCTCTTTTTCTAGCCCTGCTTAGCGCTTGAGCCAATGCCGTTTTTGCATTCGGCTCAATTACAATTTCTTTATCACTAAAAAGTTTTTTAGAAAAATCTTGAGAAAACAAAAATGCTCTTGGGTGTTTTGATTTTGTTAAGATTATTTCTTTAGCAATACTTTTTAGCTCTGAGCAAATACCTCTAACATCTTTATCTCTTGAAGCTCCTAAAACTAAAATAACTTTTTGTTTAGGAAAAATACTCCTAACAGCTTCAACAAGTTTTTGCGCGGAATCTTTTGTATGCGCGCTATCAACGACAACAAATGGTCTTTTCGAAAGAATTTCGAAACGCGCAGGCCAACATGTATTTTTTATGCCATCAACAATATATTTCTCTAAATTTTCAGTCGTTGAGTGAATTATCGATAAATGTTCCGCGCGAGTTTGCAACTTTAGTCGGCTATTTAAGCACGAAATATTCTTCGACAGATCACCCGCTATATTCTTAAAGCTTTCTGATAAAAAATATTGTACCATGACTGCCGCAACAGACGCATTAACAATTTGATGCGACCCTAAAAGCTGCGTGCACAAAACAATATCCTTCTTCTTTTTCATAGACAAGCAAAACGTTTGTTTTTTAATATCAACTTCCAACAGCTTATAAGTAAAATCTTTTCCTGCTACCAAAATAGGAGTGTTTGTTTTCTGGGCTTGTTTTTTGATCGCATCCAAGGCTTGTTTTTTCTGAGGAGAAACAACAACCATCTTTGTTTGATTCTTAATAATAGCAGCTTTTTCTTGTGCGATTTCTAAAATAGAATTTCCAAGTTGTTCAGTGTGCTCAAGGCCAATTGGCGTTATCCCGCAAATATCCGAATCTAAAACATTGGTTGCATCTAATCGTCCGCCTAATCCTACCTCAACAACAGCAACATCTATTTTTTGTTGTGCAAAATAATAAAAAGCTAAGATGGTGAAGAATTCAAAGAAACTAATACGTTTTTTTGCGATAATGCTTTCTTCTTTTGCCTTCTCCAAAATATCAGAGATCGCTATATTCAAACTTTTTTCAGAAATACATCCTTCTAAATCACTGCAAAGCTTACTCTTTGAAACATTTGGTTTTAAAATACGGATACGTTCTCTTCGGCTAAAAAGATGAGGAGAGGTATAAAGCCCGACTTTTAATCCGGCTTCTCTTAAAATATAAGCAGCAAAAGCAGCTGTCGACCCCTTGCCTTTAGTGCCGGCAATATGGATAACAGAAAAATTCTTTTCAGGATGATTTAAAGTTTTGAGAAGTTTCTTAACACGGGAAAGTTTAAACGTACGGCTTTTGTAGGGAAGACCTTTTTGTTCATAATTAATAAGGGAATCGAGATAATCGGTGGTTTTTTTAAAAACCATAGGAAGTTAATGCTTAAAATGTCTAACGCCAGTCATGACCATCACAATATTCTTGTAATCGGCCTCTTTAATGACGTCTTGATCGGCGATAGAACCGCCGGTTTGAATAATGGCTTTGATACCTGCCTTTGCAGCAATCTGGATATTGTCTATTTTTGGAATAAATGCATCCGAAACCAAAAGTGAGCCTTTAGCATTCTTGCCTGCTTTTTCAATAGCAATGGCAACACTTCCCACCCGACTCGTCTGGCCACATCCGATGCCAACTGTTTTTTTACCTTTAACCAAAACAATTGCGTTGGACTTGATATTCTTGACAACATTCCATCCAAAAAGCAAAGACTCTAACTGTGCTGTTGTAGGCTTACGTTTTGTGACAACTTTTAAATCCTTCAAACCAACTTTAAGAGCGTCCTGATCTTGAACCAAAAGGCCCCCTTTGACTTTCTTAAAATCAAAATCTTTCTTCTGAACATCTTTAAAATCAAGCTCAATAATTCTTAAATTCTTTTTTTTCTTTAAAATCTTCAAAGCAGCCACTGCATATCCAGGCGCCACCACACATTCCATAAAACCACTTTTAAAAATTAATTCTGCTGTCTTTGCGTCCACTTTTCGGTTTAATCCCACAATGCCACCAAAAGCCGAAAGAGGATCGCACTTGTGTGCCATCAAATAAGCTTTAGCTAAATCTTTGTCCTCTGCCACACCTGTTGGATTATTGTGTTTGATGATCGTTGCCGCAGGAGAACTAAAATCTTTGACCACATCAATAGCATTGTTTAAATCAAGAATGTTGTTGTACGAAAGTTCTTTTCCGCTTAACTGTTGCATCTTTGCTAAACCAGTTAAGTCGTCAGATTGATGATAGAAAGCAGCCGATTGATGAGGATTTTCTCCGTAGCGAAGATCTTGAGCTTTAGAAAATCGAAAAACTAGCTCTTGTGGAAGAGGTGACAAATCACTACTCTTAAAGCGGCAACTCAGAAAATCATAAATAATGCGATCATAGCGCGCTGTCGTGCCAAAAGCTTCAACAGCCAGATTGATCAAAAAACGATCTGGCAAAATACCGCTATTAGCATCCAATTCTTTTAAAATTTCCTGATAACGCTTTGGGTTACAAACAACGCCAACGCTTTTAAAGTTCTTTGCCCCAGACCTCAGCATAGAAGGCCCGCCGATATCTATATTCTCAATCGCCTCTTCTAGGCTAACGTTCTTTTTTGCAATTACTTTTTCAAAAGGATATAGATTGATAACAACCAAATCAATCAATCCAATATCATGCTCTTGAATTTGTTGCATGTGGGAAGGGTCGCTACGAACAGCTAAAAGCCCTCCGTGAATTTTGGGATGCAGCGTCTTCACGCGCCCATCAAGCATTTCTGGAAAACCAGTGTAATCCGAAACCTCTTTGACGGCAATGCCAGAATTCTTTAAAAGCTTGGCTGTCCCGCCGGTTGATATGATTTCAATACCAAGGGCAGACAGACCTTTAGCGAATTCAACAAGACCAGTCTTGTCAGAAACACTTATCAGTGCACGCTTTACTTTCAACATATCTTAATATAATTCAGATTTAGTGATTGGATTTAAACGCTTAATTGTGCCAGGTCTCTCTAAAAAACCTTATGCTCTTTTACTTTTTGCTTTTTTACGTCTTTTAATTTCTGAAGGCTTAGAGTAATAACGCTTTTCTTTGATCTGCATCAAAAAACCTTCGCGTTGGCATTGCTTTTTAAAAACTCTCATGGCTTTTTCGAAACTGTCAGTTACTTTGACTTCCGCCATTGGTAAATCACCTCTTTTTCTTTTTTGATTATGAACCATTGGGACAACATCAAGACCTCCTCTCCTAATGGTTCATCTCGAAGCCTGGAAGGCTCGGGATCTATTTCCCGGAATTCTCAAGCCATCATTATATTATAATTTAATAAAATGTAAAGGGGAAAAAACGGCTAAAAAATGCCAAAAAAGGATGGATAAAACAATAAGGGCAGTCTCGCCAAAAGGCGAAACTGCCCCATTTAATCACCAACCTTTAAATTTTTCATCTTGCCCTATTAGAGATCTTTATTCTCTAATGGGGTTTACGTATCCAACGATGCAACCTCGCTACCTCCAGACTCAATCTGACTTAATAAGGCTGCGGGATTAAACGTTGTCACATTAATAATAAACGGTGTAAATCCTTGAATATTCTGAAATTCCAACGACTGCTGATTAAGCGGTAACACCATTCCGTTTCCATCACGCTTGATTTGCAATACCGAACTTGCCTGACCTAAATCAATACCACCAACCGTCTGCTTTTCGGCTCTGGCCGCTATAACAGTCCTAAAAACATCTTGCTGTCTTGAAGTTAGGCTTTGAATATCGATCTCTTTGGCATTGCCCACAAAATCCTTAATCTTGATCTCCTTTCCGCTTACCAACGTCTCTATAATTTTATCTGGATTTTCAAGATTCTCTGAAAGTTCCACCAACAAATCAGACGCAATTTCTAAGAAATCATACTGGGTACTCGGCGCCTGATCCTGGCCTATCAACCCACCAAAGGCAAGCATGGCTATGCCATTCTTATTAATCACGACCGATTGATTTCGTATTTTATCAGGAAAGATCGTTCGCTCTCCTTCATTGCCTGGCTGCTTAAGCCTTGCTATTTCTCCCATGACCATCTTTTTTGCCTGATCCAGCGTGATCGCCGAGCCGGCGGTACCTTGGCCGGTGCCATCTGCATTTAAATCAATATCGCCTGATGAGGCCTTATCAGCGCTATCTGCTATTCGTCCATTAGCAAAAGTTAAGCCCTGTAACCCATCTTCCTCCACTAGCTCGTCTCCAAGCTCTTGCCTTGCCTGATCTTCAATACTATAAAGAAGATTGTTTAGGCGAACAATAACCTCATAAATTAAATGTTCATCTTCAAGAGTCTCTGGAGGATTTTCTTTTAAATCAGACTCAGCGTCATCTAAAAATTCAGAGGCAAAATTATATAAACTATGGAAGGTGAGAAAATCTCCTACTTGTTGTTCCATTCTATTTTCTCTCCAGGCAAGCGCATTATTAGGATCTCGCTCTTTAATTGTGTTCATGATAGCTAAGATTTCATCGCGTGCTTCAGTTCGAGTCATGACAGAATATTTCTTATTAAAATAATCTTGTTTAGAGCCCACACTCCCCCGTTTTTGATTTCGTGCTTCTCGGACTGCATAACGAAAATCAACTAAGGCTTCTTTTGCGTTGATAAGCCCTAGAGGATTTTGCACATCTTCAGCGTTCATTTTGTCAAGATCTCGAAGCAATCTAAGGCTAACAACTTGTAAACCTAGTATGGTTTCAACTTTACTAACTCGCTCAATCTCGCCCTCTAAAAAGACAGGATTTCGACTATTGGCATCCTCTTTCAAAATTTTTAAAACCCATTGCTTTGCTTGATTAAAAGTAAGCGATGATGATCCAGTCAAAGATCTAAGGTTAGAAATAGCTCGATTATAAACATACGATTTAGATCGCATGGTCCTATCAAACGCAGTATCTTTTGGATTGGAAAGCGTGAGAGACCCGATTAAATCAGTTTGAAATTCTTTAAAAATATTTCTAGCGGAATCAATCTTTTGTTGAGCCTGCGGAAATCCTTGATATCCTTCATGCAAAGTAAAAAGATCGCCATCGATCCTGTCAATCTCTTTGCTTAAGGCAGTTCTTACCAGCAGCGGACCGGAATCTTCTTCAATTTCCTTACAGTGCTCTGTAAATACCAAAAGGCCCCGTATTAAAGAATCCATTTTTTCTTTATCTTTTTGAGATAACTCATCTTTTAATTTCTTAAATTCTTGTTCTTTTTGTGAATCTTCTGCAAGAAATTCATCAATAACCTCTCGAATCTTTTCTTCTGTTAAATCACTCACATTCATCTTTACAGTTTTTCTTGAAGCAATTATGCTTAAGGGATCTGAAACAAAATCCGGAATAACAACATAAGCTCTTCCTCTTTTAATATAAGAAATCCCATTTTTCCCTTCATAAAAGAATAAGCCTCCCTCTTTTGAGCTTTGGCCTGACCTGAATATAAATACTGCCTTAGGGCCAGAAAGAAGATTTATAATTTTTCGCTCAATGCCTCTCTTTTGCAAGGCATAAGTATTCAAAACTCTTAAAACCCTATTAGTTGTAACGCTCACCCCTGACGAAGCGACTCTCCCTTTGTCCTTAATAAAAAGATCAATAACATTCTTAATGTCTTCATCAGTAGTTCTGTTAACATTTCTTTCAAAAAGTATATTATATCTTGAGTTAATAAAATACCTCTTTACGCCACTTACCCCTCCTATTTCTTCTTCATCTGGTAGTTCAAGCAGCTTTACTATTTGTTGAATTACAACATTTTGCTGGCCATCAACTTCATTGGACATATCTTGATATATCATTAACGATCCTTCTTCATGATAAGATGATAATAAAAGGGCATTCCCCTTGTTGGTTGCTACTTCTTTAAAATAAAGACCTTTGCTCATAAGAGTTGGATAGTTTTCCTCTAAAATATCTTTTACTCGCTCGATAATCGCCGAGCCGGCCTTGCGAACTTCACTGCTTGTATGTTCGCTCAAGCCTTGATCATAAAGAAAACGTATCAGCCCTTCACCTGTCATTGTAGAAATTTCTTCCGCTGGCTGTTTGCCAACTGCTTGATTGAAAACTCTAGCTCCTTCTTCCTCGCGGAGCATGAGCTCGATCAATACAAACCCATCTCTGTCGCCCCAAGACTCTAGGGCTTCAGCTAAATTTAAGTTAATTCCCTCTAAATAAGGCAATAATCGAGTTTGTAATTCCTTCAATGTTGGAGCACTTTTTTGAGGGTCTGCTTGGCGAGAATCTCCGATCCGATTATATGTCCCGGCCAGCCCCTTTAATTTAAGAAGCTCTGCCTGAGCATTCATGTTTCTCGCACGAAAGATAAGGCCACTAAGATATTCCTGCTCTCCACCTTGAAGAATACCTTCCCCCGGAGCATTTCTCTTTAACTGATCTAATTTATCGAGATCAGAATCGCTTACAAGGCTTACTGTCTTTATGTCGATGGATCTCAGCAGAATCATAAGCAATTGATTGATAGCTCTGCCTGATTTTCTTTCTTGCTGTGTAAGATTATTGACATACGGCATATTCTTTCTAGAATAATCTTGTACACTTGATAACTCCTTTTTAATTTTTAAAAGAGAGTCAGCTTCCATTATCAATGCGTCAACCGCCGAAGGAAATAATTCATTGCTCATATACAAAGCGACACGGTGCCACCATTCTCCGGGATTTTCCACAACCCTTCCGGCTAACTGCAAGAAAATTGTACGAGCATTTTCTCCCGTTGCATTCGGCAAAGAAGCCAAAAGATTTTCGTACCTCTCTTCCTGTCGTTCTCCTAAGGTAGGCGCTCTAGGAGGAAAACCTTGACTCGTCCCAACACCTGCGCCGACTTTGAACATTCTGCCCTTTTCATCAAATGACATAAAAAGATTTCTAACTTCTTTTCCTAAAAACCTTATTTTCTTGACAACCAATTTTTTGATACTCAGAACAGATGAACCCGTGGTGATACCACCTGAAAAGTACTTGCGCGGGATATTCTTACCAGAGACAGCATCCTTTTCAACCTTGATCATGTTAAAGACACCCTTCTTAAAGGACTCAAGGTATTGCTGATAAATCTGATCTTTAATCGTTTTATCATCAACATCGACACCCTTCGTCTTGTTTTTATCCACATAGACCTGGCCTAAAAGACTATCTTTAAGGGTTTTCTTATACCATGTGGCCAAGATCAAGGCATCAAAGATCTGTCGCAAATTAGCAAAGAGCTTACCGCCGTTGACTTCTTTCTCTATTTCAGGAACAAGGACATCACGGACAACGCCAGAAGAAACCGCGGCGAGTTTCTTCATTTCTTCGTCTTGGAGCTTGCTAACGCCTAAGTCTTCTCGCTTGGCATTGCTTTGAAGGGAAAGATAATCTTCTTCGAGCATCACCTTTAAATGTCTTTCTCCAACAAATGCGATGTTGCCTTCTTCGTAAACAACAGCCTCATCTGGAATAATCCATATCTTATTAAAGGTATTGGCTGGCATCTGGGTTGTGCCATACATCTCATAGGCCTTTTTATAAACACGCTCCCAGAACTTCTTGCCTAAATCACTATTGGGATCCACAAGGGTGGCAGTTAATTGCTTTAAAACATAATCTTGAGCTAAAAGGTCACGGCCCATCTCGGTCTCCCCTAAGGAATCGGCAATGATACGCTCTTTCTCATAAGGAGACAGGTTGACCCAAAACTGTTCTTCAGGAATGGTGAGGGAAGCGAGAAAATACTTGATGAGCTTGGTGGCTTCGACTTCAAAGGCTTTGCCTTCAAGGCCTGTTTCCCCGGTATCCACAATAAAATCAAAGCGCAAAGGATCATTGGGCTGGATTTGAATACCTCTTAGGAGAGCCGGATGAAACGAAGGGCTTAAATTAACCATTGCGCCCGGCTGGGGCAGACCCAGCACCCCTTGCGCTAAAGCTTGAGATGGAATGACAGAAAGAAAAAAGAAAGACACCAAAGTAAAAATTGTGACATAGCGAAAAGTATTTGATTTCTTAGACAAGTTTCTCATTTCACTCTCCTTTTAATGGTTCTCCTAAAACCTTATAAAAGATAGCATATCTTCACCATCTTTCAATGAAACCAAGGCCTCTAAAGCAAGCGCTTTCATTACGGCCATGATATATAATACAAGTCATTGAGAAATAATAACTTATGTATTCTTGTGATTTGGCATAAAAATAAATTATTTTAAAAAATTGAATTTAATTCTAGAACAATGCTTTATTGTGGATCGTGATGAGTATATTGTTCTCCGGCAAAATTCCGCAAAACATATGTATTCTGATCTTGAGAAATAATGGCATTCGGTTCGATAGGAATTTTGCCACCGCCGCCGGGCGCGTCAATAACATACTTGGGAACTGCGTACCCGGTAGTATGCCCCCGCAATTTATCAATAATGCCAATTCCTGTTGAAATTGGTGTGCGAAAATGGCTAGACCCGACAATCGGATCACATTGATAAATATAATATGGACGAACGCGAATTTTGAGAAGCTCGTGCATTAATTTTTTCATAATATACGGCTTGTCATTAATTCCTTTTAAAAGCACAGTCTGACTCCCCAAAGGAATACCATTGTCAGATAAAAGCTCACAAGCAAAACGCACACGTTTAGTAATTTCTTTAGGATGATTAAAATGAATACTCATCCAAAGAGGACTATATTTCTTTAGCATAGCCACTAAGTTGCCAGTGATCCGCTGCGGCATCGTAACAGGCACCCTTGTTCCAATGCGGACAAGCTCCACATGCGCAATAGCTTTAATGTTCTTGATAATGTCTTCGAGCGTTTCATCGCTTAGCATCAATGGATCTCCGCCAGAAATTAAAACATCACGAATTTTTTTATTTGATCGAATATAATTATATGCATCTTCATAATGAGACGTTTTTCTCTTGCGCCTTCCTTCTCCAACCATGCGCGAACGCGTACAATGACGGCAATACATCGCACACATTTCGCTAACTAAAAACAAAACTCGATCCGGATATCGATGTACAAGCCCTGGCACAGGAGAATGATTATCTTCTGCGCATGGGTCTTCTAGCTCATTGGCAGATTTTATCAACTCATCTTTGACAGGAATACATTGCCTTCGAATTGGACAATTAGAATCGTTCGGATCGATTAACGAAGCAAAATAAGGAGGAATTGCCATAGTTAGTTTTTGCCCACACCCTTCGATGCCTTGAATTTCTTCAGAAGTTAAATCAAGCATCTCAGACAAAGTTTCTTTAGTCCTAATACGATGACTAATTTGCCAAGTCCAATCTTCCCAATCAATCGGAGTAGCATTCTCAAAGAAATTAATAAAACGATTCTCTTTAGAAGATAAACTAACTCTTAGCGCAATCGCTTTTTCTTGAGCCTGTTGAGTTGTTTCATTAATTGGGTTCATGCGCAAGTTCCTATTGTTTGTTTATCCATTTTTAATCTTTTTAGTCCTTCGTCCAAAACCCAAAGAATCATTTCTTCAAACGATTTGCCTATCTCTTTGGCAACAAACGAAAAAGTATCTTTTCGTGCTAAACACGGCAACGGATTAATCTCAAGAACATACGGATTGTCGTTCTCGTCAATCCGAAAATCAACTCGGCCAAAATCGCGGCATCCAACACTTTTATAAACTTTAACAGCTAGCTCTTGCAGCCGAGAAGTCAACTCTGGGCTTATTTGTGCAGGACAAATATAATTAACACTTTCTTTGCGCACATGCTCAGAAGTATAAAAAGCATCTCCATCAAGCTGGTCATCAATCTGATATTGCACAATAGGCATAGGGATAGGCTCATCATTTCCTAAAACAACAACCGTGCACTCTCTTCCTTTGATGAACTCCTCAACGATCGCTGGCTGATGATATTGGTTGGTAACAAACCTTACCTGGGTCTCTAGTGATTCTGAATTCTCAACTCGCGATAATGATGTAATCCCTTTGGATGTTCCTTCATAGCACGGTTTAACCATCAAAGGAAACTGAAGGCCTCCAAGATCTTTTAGGTCCTCAACTGACCTTGCGATCAATGATCGCGCTGTTGGAATATTATCAGCAACAAAGCATTTTTTGGAAACCATCTTGTCCAACGTTATTCCAAGCGTTAGCGCATCTGATCCAATATATGGAATATCATACAGCTCAAGCAACATTGGAATCTGCGATTCTCTGTTTCTTCCAACCAACCCTTCAGAAATATTAAAAACAATGTCAACACAAAGACAATCAATCTGTGAAAGAAGATTTCTAAAATTTCCTATTTTCTTAACTTTGTGCCCACCAGACTCTAGCGCCGCGATAATACCATTGATCGTATCCGGCGGATCTAGTTCAGCATTAAAATCAATAGGCTGACCTTGGCGTACAGGACAATCTTCTTTTGCATCATATGTCAAACCAATTATCATTGTCATGATCAAAAAAAAAGAATTATAAGTTTAAGTTATAATTCTTTTATGAAATCCTTTCGTTTGAAAATCTTATTTGATGGACATAGTATGTCAATGAAGCCCACTCGCTAAAGCCGTTGTTCCCATCCACAAACCTCGAGCAGCAGGACTTGCCCGCCTTGTTAAGAAGACAAAAATCCTTGAAAAGGAAATACCTAAATTTTCGTACTTGTTCATGAATAAAATCATAATTTTAAGAACCTACGTTAACTTTCTTTATATTTTTTTTAACATACTGAGGAACCGTTGTCAATACATTCATGTAAAAAACAAGAATCCAATATCGAAAAGATGCTCATTTTTGAAAAACTTATACTCTTTTATATCAACTGACCAGGATTCAACAAAGAAAAAACAACCATCAATACTGTTAGCACAATAATCAATACAACCGTTATCCACGTGATAATATTTAGGAATCGATTATTAATAAAGTCTCCCATCAATTTCTTATCATTAATTAAAAGCAACATGAAAATCAGAATAAATGGAAGCAAGATGCCGTTTCCAACCTGAGAAAAATACATAATTTTAAGCAAAGGAAAATTAGGAATCAAAACAACGCCAGCACCAATAATAATCAAAGCTGTATAAAGACCGAAGAATTGAGGCGCTTCTTCAAAACGCTTATCAACGCCAGTGTCCCATCCCATTCCTTCACAAATACAATACGCCGTTGATAACGGCAAAACAGACGCTGCAAAAATAGACGCATTAAAAAGACCAAAAGCAAACAACCATTTTGCATTTTGTCCTGCCAACGGCTCAAGAGCCATTGCCGCATCTTTAGCGCTTTCGATCGTAATCCCGGCTTTAAACAACGTCGCTGCACACGCTACCACAATAAAAAAAGCAACCACTGGAGCGATGATGCTTCCTCCAACAACATCCATGCGCACATGCTTGTATTCTTCAACACTGACCCCTTTATCAACAATTGATGATTGCAAATAAAACTGCATCCAAGGAGCAATCGTTGTTCCAATAATACCGACTAACATGACAGAATATTTAAAATCAAATGTAAACTCAGGAGCTATGGTTTGCTTAAGAACTTCGGTCCATTCTGGCTTTGCGATGAATCCAGAAAAAACATATGTCACATAAAACAAACAAGCTGTCAAAAATATTTTTTCCACTGACTTATATGTCCCTTTAACCACGAGCATCCAAACAAATAATGCCGCCAAGGGAACAGAAATAAGTTTGTTCACATGAAAAATTTCAAGACTTGCAGCAACACCAGCAAATTCTGCCATAACGTTTAAAAGATTAACCACGAGCAAGATCCACATCAAATGAAACGTAATCTTAACGCCAAAATTTTCGCGAATAAGATCAGCCAAGCCCTTGCCTGTCGCAACAGCCATGCGCGCACACATTTCCTGAATAATAATCAAAGCAATCATAATCGGAATAAGCGACCACAAAAGCGTATAGCCAAAATGAGCTCCTGCCAAAGAATAAGTCGCAATACCACCCGCATCATTATCGACATTTGCCGTTATAATTCCTGGCCCCATAATCGCCAAGAATATAAAAAAGTTCCTGACCATTTTTGTGTTTTTTATCCGCTCAATAATCTTCATTATAATTTTTCCTTATATTTACCCCATGCAATAGAAATTAGCTCTTCTAAAACATCGTCGATGGTAATAACACCTTTTAAAACATCGTTTTCATCTAAAACAGGAATCACGGAAAACTTATATTTTTCTAAAAGAAGAGCAATTTCTTCCATGCCATCATCTGTGCGTACAAAAACGTTTTTTGGATAACACGTATCTAATATTGGTATCCACGAATCTTTATTAATAAAATTACGCAATGATGTGAACCCTAGCAAATGATGTTTTTCATCAACAATATAAATATAATAAATATTTGCCGATGATTGCACATTGTCTTGAATTTTTTTCATCGCGTCTTTAACTAATGCATTTTGCGGCAAAAATAAATATTCTGTGGTCATCAAGCCGCCCGCCGAATCTCTTTCAAAATCTAGAAGTTCACGCAATTTCTTAGATTTCTTTGTTCCCATCAAGCGCATCAAAACAGAAGTCTTCTCTTTTGGCAAACTCAGCAAAAGATCAACCGCATCATCAGACGGAATACTCTCAAGAAGTTTTCCTGCCTCCTCATCACTCATTTGATCAATAATTTCTTCTTGTTCAGAAGTGGACAGATCAGAAAACACTCGCTGCTGAACAAGAGGCTCAAATGATTTAAATAAGGAATATTTCTCAAAAATATCCAAATCCTCCATAATCTCGGCTAATTCAGCTGGAGGAATTTGAGATAATTTTTCTCGTGCAATATTAAGACGCAAAACATTCTTCGTGCGCCCAAGCGTTAGAATTTGTGTATTTTTCCAAGGAATAAAATCTTCTTTTGTTAAATATAAAACGTTAGGAAAGAATGATTTTAAGAAATTATCGATCATTTTTGCCCAACCCAACCGTCGAGCAAGTCCGCGCAACCCAACATCCATATGCGCCATATAAAGAAAATTATCAACTTTTAAAAAACTCACATCATTGACACGCACAACTTTTTGATCATCCGTATCAACAACCTGCTGATCTAAAACATCCCGGCAAAGCGTAAGCTCATATTGAGGTCGTTGCTTCTGATATTGAATCTCACTTTTTACAACAGAAACCCTAAACGCCTTGCTTAGATCATACACCTTTTCCCAAGGAACTTGGGCAAAGCGTTTGCCAAAAAAACCTCTTTTAACAACAAGATAGCTAGACTTAGGATAAACCTCTTTTCCGACATTCATCCCAATATCACACAAAGTCCCTATGCAGTCATTGTTTTGGTCAATAACTTTCCTGCCTAAAATTTCTGAGAAAAAAATAAAAAGGTCCATAATAAAAGTTGTAAGATGTAAGCGTTAAGTTATAAGTTATAAGTATTAAGTGTTAAGTGTTAGGTTCTAAATAAAACAAGTTTTTACTAAAAGGTGCGCTGTGAATAAAACGCAAAAAGAATAATTATCCGCTAGACCTTTTTCCTTGTCAATGCTGACAATTCCCTAAATGCCTTCTTTAAACTTAAAACTTACAACTTAAAACTTATAAGTTGATTTATCTTTTCGTTGTCACGCTTTTCTTTGAGCACAATTCTGAAATCGCGCATTCAGTACATCTTGGCGATATTGGCCGACACACATTTTGTCCCCACGTGACAAGCAGCGCATTATACTCTATCCAAAACTTTTTTGGCAATTTTTTTCTTAAAGCCATTTCTGTCTGCTCTGGATTCTTTGTTTTTATATATCCTAGTCGATTTGATATTCGGTGAACATGGGTATCAACACAGATACCGAGCTTACCATACCCTTCCGTTAAAACCAGATTAGCAGTTTTTCTTCCGACTCCTTTGAGGGTAAGCAAGTCCTCAATTTCATCCGGCACCCTGCCGCCAAACTTCTCTAGAATATCCTTACACATCCCCTTAATGTTGCGTGCCTTTGTTTTATAAAATCCAACCGGATAAATGGCCTTTTCAATCTGCAAAACCGACAGCGTCAACATCGCCTTAGGATTCATGGCTAATTCGAACAACCTTTGAGATGCTAAAAGCGTTGTCTCGTCTTTTGTTCGTAAACTTAAAATACAAGAAACAAGAACTAAAAATGGGTCATTCCATTTCTTGCCTACAAGGGTCACAGACGGTTCACTCAAATTCTTAACAGCCTTGCGAAGCAAACAAACAATCTTATCAATACGTTTTTTATCTGACAGCTGAACCATTGCCTAAAATCTCTTTTTCAATTTGCTTTGGGATGCCGATATCAACAACCTTAATTTTTCCCGCATGCGTCAAACCATCAAATCCTAATAATCCTTTTTTCAAAACAGCAAAAGTAATAGTTCGATATGCTTTGATACAAGCACCACAAGTGCGCCCTGTCGTTGCGTCTAATCCAGAAGGAACGTCGACAGCAATCACACGTTTTTTTGATATGTTAATCGCCTCTATAATGTCCTTAAAAGGATTGCTTATCGCTCGGCTTAATCCAACGCCAAAAATCGCATCCACAATTAGCGTTGTTTTCTTAAAATCTTTTAACATATCGCGATTCAAACCACGAACACTTTGAATCGAACATTTTAATTTCTTTAAGATTTTATAATTAACCGCTGCATCATTCTTAAGCTTGTAAGCGGACCCAATCAAAAATACCTTTACGCGATATCCACAACTAATCAAATGTCGAGCAACAACAAATCCATCACCGCCATTATTACCCGCACCACAAACAACACAAACAAAATGATCTTTGGGATTTTTAAGCATCTGCATAATTTCAGATGCGGTTAAACGTCCTGCATTTTCCATCAAAACAATCGATGGAATACCAAATTTTTCAATCGCAATTCTATCTAAACGCTGTACTTGCTTTGTGGCAAAAGCTTTCATTCCTAAATACCCTTTGGCTATAATTTCGGGGCCCTACTTATCTCTCTTCGTTCCATAAATAATGCCTTTAATTAACATAACCCAAATCTGTTAAAACAGAAATATTGTCTCTCCACTTTTTTTGAACCTTAACATTTAAATCAAGAAAAACACGTCTATCCAAAATCTTTTCAAGATCTTCTCGCGCAAGCGTTCCAACCGTTTTTAAGTTTTGTCCTTTTTTACCGATCACAATTTCCTTATGCGTTGATTCCGAGACCAAGATAACAGCCTCAATATAGAAAAGTTTATTTTTTCTTCGCTCCATCTGCACAATATCAACCGCAAGCGAATAAGGAATCTCATCTCGCATAAGCGCAAGCAATTTTTCTCGAATAATATCTGAAATAGCAATTTTCTGCGGAACATCCGAAACCATATCTCGAGGATAAAGCGGCGGGCTAACGGGTAGAAAATCAAATATAAGATCTGTCAACTTATCGATATTAAATCCTGTCTCACCTGAAAGAGGAAGGATAATAAATTTCTTTGAATCACCAAACTTTTCCTCTAGCTTTTGTTGATATGCCTCAATATACTCCGGAACTCTCTTACCTTTCAAATCAACTTTATTTAATCCTAAGATCAAAGGCTCTTTCATTTTAGCAAGACGCTCCATAATCATTTGCTCGCCCTCCCCTAGAGCTTTGTTGGCATCCACAAGATGAATCACGCAATCAACATCTCCCAATGATCCAAATGAAGACTGTCTCATAAATTGGTCAAGCTGATCTTTTCCTCGCATAAGCCCAGGCGTATCAATAAAAACAATTTGCCCTCTATCCTCATTATAAATACCCCGAATTTGATTACGCGTTGTCTGAGGAACGCGTGAGACAATCGCAACTTTTTGTCCAACAATCGCATTGAGCAATGTTGATTTTCCAACATTAGGCCTCCCGACAATTGAAACAAACCCAGCTTTAAAATCTTTATCAACAGAATCGCTCATGATCTCCCTTTATGATAAATAAGTGCAACAACAAAAACTAATGAAAACAATACCAAATTAACAATATTAAACACTTTCCAAACAATATCCTCGGAAGCAAATCCGGATGGGGCCATCAAAATCAAACAAATCCAAACCCCAATCACCCACAAAAGACTAATATCCTTAGATGATTTCCTCTTAATAATTCGAATCACTAAAGGAATGTTCCAGAAAGGCAAAGCAATCGCAGCAATCAATCCTACTTTTTGAATCAATGTCTCGTCCATATTTTCTTACTACGTTAGTTGTGCCGCTTTTTTTATCAATTTCTCAATTGCTCGCTTTGTGTTATGAATCCGACAACTCGATACATTTTGATGCCCACCGCCGCCATAAGTTGTAGCCAGACGCCCAACATCAATTATTCCTTTAGAGCGAAGACTAACGCGCATCATGTTATTTTCTATTTCTCTAAAAAATAACGAAATCTTTGCTTCACCCGTCACGAGAATATCGTCAGCCACAGGATCCACGTCTTCTTGCTTTCCATTAAATTTCTTAAAATCTTCCTTATAAATAATCGACCAGACTACATTGCTGTTTTTCACTATCTTAACCCTTAAATAAGCAAGTCCCGTTAAATGCATGGCCGGTAAATTCTTTTTCCAATAATAGCGTTGTGAAATTTTATTAAAATCAACACCCGTTTGAATCAATTTAGCACAAGTCTCAAAAGTATCGCTGCTAACGCTCTCTCCGCTAAAAGAACATGTTTCAACGATCGCCGATGTCAAAAGACATTCTGCAATTCTTTTATCTATTTTAATTCTCAAACAATTCAAAAGCTTAAGTACAATTTCTCCAACCGAAGAAGCGTTTTCTGAAATCAACTGAATATCACCAAATTGATTACGGTAAATATGATGGTCAATCTCAACGATATATCTTGATTTCTCAAGAATTCGATCAATGCGAGGCAGCTGCGTAATACTTGCGCAATCAAGAGTAATCGCCAAATCTCCCACATCCTTGCATTGGCTCCTTACCTGCTTAACGCCAGGAAGCGCTTCGTATCGGGCAGGAATAGCATCTGGGCAAAGAAAAATAACCTTTTTGCTTATCTTAGCCAAGCCAAGACCTAATCCCATCATAGACCCGATCGCATCTCCATCCGGATTCATATGGCAAGCCAAAATAATCCTCTGACTCTTTCGAATCAATTTCACTGTTGCTTTTAAGTTTTTCTGAAATTCTTTTTTATTCATAACATTACTTGTAAGAAATGAATTCTATAAACTTTTTCTTCCTTTCGTTGACTTCTGCCATTGTCAACTTTGATGTCCGAGCGACTCCAAAACCTTCAACATTAAAGGATGACAATATCGTTGCATAACAAAGCGCTTGTTTAAGCGATTGATGGTTTAGTGTTTTGGCCCGACTCAAATATCCCATCAACCCACCGGCAAAAGTATCTCCTGCGCCCGTCGGATCAACCACCTTCTCAATAGGATATGCAGAATAAGAAAACATAAGATTATCACTATAAAACAAAACACCATGCTCCCCTTTTTTAACAATAATCATCTTTGGTCCCAATTTTCGTAACGCCTTAGCCGCTTTAATTAAATTGTCTTCCCCAGACAATGCTCTTGCTTCAGCATCGTTGGCAACAAATAGATCAACTTTTTTAATAAGTTTCAACAAAGAACTCTTTTTATGTTCTATCCACAAATTCATGCTATCCAGCCCAACTAATCTTGGGCATTTCATCGACTCTAAAACTTTTCTTTGAATCTCAGGGTCATCATTGGCTAAAAATACATTTGGGATCAATCTATGCGCTGAAACAATATTTGGAATAAAGCCTTCCAAGACACCGAGCTCAGTTGCATTTGTCACTGCGTTATTAAAATCTCCTTTTTTGTATTCTCCATTCCAATGAAATGTTTTTCCATCCTTATAAACCAAAGAATCTAAATTAATCTTTTTTGACTCAAATAGCTTCAAATATTTCTTTGGGAAATCTTTTCCAATCACTCCCGAAAGAGAAACTTCTGTAAACAAGGATGCGCTCATGCAAAAATGAGACGCTGAACCTCCCAACAAACGAGGTCGAAGCCCAAAAGGTGTTTTAATGCTATCTAACGCAACTGTTCCTGAAACTAATAAACTCATCGATTTTGACTCCTTAAATAATAACCAATAACCAAAAAAACAAACATCAAACAATATCCAATATTCAAATATCCAATATCTCAAACATTAATAAAATCATAAATTTATGTATTTAAAAGTCGTTAAATTTTAGTATTTAGAATTTATTTGGTTTTTGTATCTTGGTTATTGTTGTTTTATTAAATTATTCACCAATAATTTTTATCAACGCCCTCTTTTTCCTTCGCCCATCAAATTCCCCATAGAAAATCTGCTCCCACGGGCCAAAATCAAGACGTCCTTGCGTCACAGCCACAACCACTTCTCGCCCCATAATCTGACGCTTCATATGACCATCAGCGTTATCTTCTCCTGTATTGTGCCGATAACTTGAAACCGGCTCGTGCGGAGCAAGCTTTTCAAGCCAATCATCAAAATCCTGAATAAGGCCACGCTCATCATCATTAATAAAAACGCTAGAAGTGATATGCATGGCATTGACAAGACACAGCCCTTCTTTGATTCCGCTTTTATCAATTGCCTTTTGAACAACATCCGTAATATTAATATATTCTCGCCTTTGTTCCGTTGAAAACCAAAGCTCTTGTTTGTAACTTTTCATAAATATCACCTATCCATCATGGCTTCACTTAAAATATATCAATTCTTAAACTTTTGCCTTAGCGGATTTTAACTGACATAAAAAATTTTTAAAAGGTAAATAATGCCTCAAATTCTTCAAATCACTATCTTTTTGCATAAAATCAAATTCATCATATCCGCGTGCAACAGCCATCTGAATAACACAAAATGATTTCTCAAGACTTCCCAACAGTGAATAGCTGCACGCTAAATTATATAGAATAATCGGATCATCTGGCTTAAGTCGAACAAGTTTCTGGTCAACATAAAGTCCTTTTTCATAAAATCCGTGCTTTGTATACAAATCACCTAAAGCAACCAATGCTTCAATAAAATTTGGACTCTTTTCTAAAACCCCTTCGAAGAATTGGATTTCAAATTGTTCATTTTTCTTTTTGTTTTTTACTTCTTTGCAATCCATATTATTTCTCCAAAACAATACTTTGACGAACTTTCGTCGAAAGATCTTCTAAGCTTTCTTTGTAAGACACATAATCAGAAGGATCAATACGATCTATCTTCACAATATTGCTTTCCTTAAAAATAATCTTATTATTTTCTTTCTGATAAATATTCTCATAACGATACCACGGTGTTTCGCTAATCACGGAATCTGGAAGAGATTTAATCCGATAATTGCTCGGCAAAACAATCTCAAATATATTTTCTTCTTGCTGCGGAACAATAAGATCAATGGCATACACTCGACTTGGCTTTGAAACAATCTCTAAATCAATCTTTGTTAATTGTGGAATAACGCGTATCGATTTTCCTGCTCTCAAAAGGAAATCTGATCCTGAAAAAAGATAAGATAAAATAATATCGTTTTTCATCTCACCTAAATTCTCAACATCATAAGATATAAGCACCGAGCCTGGAACAATTCCCTGAATCTTCTCCTGCAAAGACTCTTTGACCAAAATTGGCATCGTATAGCGTAACCATCCTCTTTGCATCTGATCAAAAAATCCTGTTGTATTAACGCGACGAGATCCAGATACTTTTTCTTTTTCATCAAAGACAAGGCGCATAGACTTCTCAATTTTATTATGCGAATAGGAAAACTTTGGAACAGTTAAGATACGACCTTCGTTTTCGAAACAAACAAAAACGTCTCTTCCCTGATCACCACGCGGAAGATCCCCAAACAAAACAACTTCTCCCGTCGGATCAAGAAAAATATACTCCCCGTCAATTTGTGCCACAGCAATGCAGTGATTAAAAAGAAGTGACGGAAACTCTTCTGCCAAACTTGGAACATCTCGCGTCCCGATCAAAACAGGATAAGAGGCAATGCCAGCTTCTCGAAGCATGGCAATAAGCAAAATGGCTTGATCTTTACAATCTCCATACTTATTAGAAAAGATTTCTGCTGCCTGATGAGGCTCGTATCCGGCCTGTCCATATTCAATACCAACATAGCGAATATCTCGCGCACAAAAAGTATAGATCGCTTTCGCTTTTTCTTTCGGTGTCTCAAGCCCTTTTGTAAGCTCTGCTACTTTCTCCTTGATGTCTTCATTAGCCTTTATTTTATCTTTTGCCAAATCCCACCACCAGGTATAAATTTCATCCCAACTTTTAAATGTCGTCATCAAAATTGCTGCTGCCGACTCAGAAAAAGGAGGCATCAAAGGCTCAGGAATAATTTGATCGACATTTTGAAAAACCCAAGAATACGTTGTTGTTTTCTCCCCTTGCGTAATTTTAGGCTCAAAATCAAAATTTTGTTGATTCAATTCCTGGTTAATGATACGTGTTTGCAGTTCTTGGCCTTTAGGCAAACTGATCTGGAATTGAGCATTTTGAATCGGTTCTGCGCTCTGAACAAAATACGATGCACCAAGCTTGTCATTAGCAACCATTTTGTTTTCAAAAGTCTTTACCTTATATTCTAAAACAGCGCCAACAGTAACCTCTGGCATAGAAATAATTTTTACACGGGCATTGCTATAAAGCGGAAAATTAAGATATCGCGAAACATCTCGGATATGCTTCGAACCAACGGAAACAACTTCACCATCTGGCTTGATAGTGCGCGCAAACTCAATCTCAACTTTTCCATAAGTTGAATCATACGGAACTTGAATCTCCCCAAGTCGCTTACCTCGCTCGTTAAGAATTTTAATCAAATAATGTTCCTCGGAATAAACAGAGTGATCTTCACGAACCTCTATACTTTCTTCAGCAAGCAAAATAACAGCCCCGGCCTGCGGAAAATCTTCTTGTGACGGTGCACTAAGAATCAAATCACGAATTTTTGAATCAAGGCCTTCAAGCGTTATCTTTTCTTTTAACGCATTAATATCATTAATACGCTGCTGTGCTTTTGACGCAAAAGGTTCAGCAGTAATTCTTTCGTATAGCTCTAAAGCCTTTGTGTGCAAATTATGCTCTTCACATGTCAAACCATGATAATAAAGATATTCACTATCATCATCTTGTTCAAATTTCTCAAAAATAGACAAGGCATCTGTGTTGTTTCCTGCTTTATAAAAACAAATAGCCAACAATTTCTTCGCAAAATCGGAATTAGTTTTCCTCAACGCATCCGCCGCTTTTTCATATTGACCATGATCATAATACAAAGAACCTAATTTGTAATAAATGTCCTCAGGGTCATCGCCAGACTCAAGGGCTTTCTTATAACTTTCAACAGCCTGCTCATAATACTTCTTAGACCTTTCAGCAAAAACTTTTGCCTTTTCTTTAAATATATTGTTTTCTTCTACCTGCTCAGCCTTCTGACAAGAGCACGCACAAAAAACTAAAACAACCCCTAAAAGGAGCAATGTGTATTTCTTAAGCATTCTACCTCTCTTGCTAATTATTATATTTCGGAAGCGGAAGGAATTATTTTCCTAAATATTGCTCTATTCGCAATAAAGCTTCTTTTAGATTTTCGTAACTTGATGCATATGAAATTCTAACGTGGCCTTCGGCAGAATCACCAAAAGCTACGCCTGGCACCAAAGCAACTTTTTTCTTTTTCAATAAATCGTTTGCAAAATCTAACGAACTTTTATTAAATCGTTTAATGGAAGGAAAAACATAAAAAGCCCCTTGCGGCATATGGCAATCTAATCCAATTTCATTCAAGCGGCTCACAACGAAACGTCGCCTTCGCATATATTCTTTTTTCATCTCTAAGACGTCAGAAAGCCCAAATCTCAAAGCCTCAATACCAGCGACCTGACTTGTAATCGGAGCACAAAGCATTGTATACTGATGGATCTTTGTCATCGCAGCAATAATTTTAGCTGGCCCACAAGCCCATGCTAAACGAAATCCAGTCATTGCATAAGATTTCGAAAAACCGTTCAAATAAATCACATGATTTTTCATACCCGATAAACTTGATAAAGGCATATGCTGAAAATCATATGTCAGTTCATCGTAAACTTCGTCGCTAATAACAATTAAATTCTTCTTTTTAACAACACGAGCAATATCCTGAAGTTCTTTTTTGGTATAAGAAGCTCCTGTTGGATTACACGGATAATTAAGAAGTAGCGCTTTAGTATTTTTTGTACATGCTTTTTCGATTTGCTCAGAAGAAATTTTAAACCCATCTTTAACGCTTGTTTTTAGAAAAACTGGTTTGCCACCAGCCAAATCAACAACAGGCCCATACGAAACATAACAAGGCTCTGGAATAAGCACCGTTTCTCCTGGGTTTAGAATAGCTCGTACAGCTAAATCAAGACCCTCACTAACACCGACCGTAATCAAAGTCTCCTCATCAAAATCATATTTTAAGCCATAACGTCGATCTAAGAAATCAACGATACGCTTTCTAAGCTCGGCCATTCCTTTATTTGAAGTGTACGACGTATATCCTTGTTCGAGAGAAAAAATAGCTTTTTCTCGAATTCTCCAAGGCGTGACAAAATCCGGCTCACCAACGCCCAGAGAAATAACCTCTTTCATGTTTAATACTAAATCGAAAAAGACCCGTATCCCCGAAGGTTTTAATTGTTCAACCTTTTTTGAAATTTCCATTTTATGAATACCTTACTTTAATATGAAATATTTAATTTCTGTTTCTGTTTTTGTTTCTTAAGAACGTGCCCGTCCTCTTTGTATTTCTTCAGCAAAAAATGTGTCACTGTACTTCGCACATCTGGCATGGCAGATAATTTTGAGGCAACAAAACTTGCAACCATCTGAACGCTGCTTCCTTCAACTTCCAAAAGAAGATCGTACGATCCAGAAAGCAAATAACAACTTTTAACTTCTGGAAAACGATAAATACGCTCTGCAATATAATCGAATCCCACATCTTTTTTAGGTGTCATGCTCACTTCAATAAGAGCGCGAACAAAAGAAGTTTCTTCTTCAACGAGGTCTTTGTTGATGACGGTCTTATATTTAACAATAACGCCATTTTTTTCAAACTTTTGGATCGCTTTCTTAACAGAGGCAACGCTTTGCCCCACTAACTTTGCAATTTCCTCTGCTCGAATACGCGCATCTTGAGCCAAGATTTCTAGAATTTCATTCATGTTTCCTCCTTAAATGAGCCCCAAGCTTACGCGAGCGTTAGTGAGCGTAAGTTTGCTGGGCGAATTTACCCCGCTAAGCGGGGCTAATGAGCAATTAAACTCTAAGATCTAAAAAAACCTATAACTTAGAACTGCGAATTTACTCCGCACGTGAAACGTGTCGAAGTATTAACTTTTAAATTTCCGAACATCATCTATTTTAAAATCTCTGGTGTCTTAAAAAGCGATTTTGGCAAAACACTATTATTCGGCCGGTCACACTCGACATCCTTGCATGCATCATTTTCGCTAGGCTTCAAGGGAGGCGACGCCTCAGTTGTTGTGCTCAACAATCCAGATAAAGTCGCTCTCTGTTTTTCCGTCTTCTGTATTTGCCTATTTAAATCAAATACTTGACTGCTTAAAGAAAGATTGATAACTTTCAAGTCTTCTACACGAGTCAACAGCTTGTCTTCTTGTTCGCAAATAATCTCTTCTTGTTCATTTTGCTTCTTTAAAATTTGCTCTTTAAGTCCTGCTATATCCTTTTGAAGAATTATAATCTTTTGGTCTCTTTCAAAACGTTCTCTTTCAGGACGCTGTTTTAAGTCTTCAATCTCGCTTTCAAGATCATTAATAGACGCCAAAAGTTTTTGTTTTTGATAACGAAAATCTGTCAACGAATAACTAAAAGATATTGTATTTCTGGTCTCTTTTGCTTCCCGATCAAGAAACAACCCTTCCTTTTCAGCCTTTTTAAAAAGACTCGTAATATCTTGGGATGTCTGATCAAAATCCTTCTTTAGATCAACAATTTCCTTAAAATCTGGATTTTCATCAAATGAAGATATTTTAAAACTTTCGTCTGATAAATTTTGATTAAGTGAATCTCTAATCATAGCTTTGAGCGTAGATAAAGCTTCTTGTTTTTCCTGAAACTCCTTTTGCTCTTGCTTGAGCTCATTTTGGCTTTTCAGCAAGTCTCTTTTAAGCTGATCAAGCTGCTGACCAAACTCCCGAGCATCAAAGCGAGGCTGCGAATGAAGCGCTGCTAACATCTGATCTTTCTGCTGGCTTATATTGCTCAATGTTTTCATAAGATCAGAATTCTTTTTCTCCGCATCAAAAATCTTTTTTTGGTCACTCAAACTATTCGAGTTCATTGAAACAATCTGATTTTCAGTATCTTTTATCTCTGCGGCCAAATCCTTTGCTCGCTCTTTGAGCTTTTCTATCTTCTTCTTTCTTCTCAAAGGCTCTGCTTGAAGCCTGCTCTCTTTGTCCGATAAAACCCTAAGCTCTTCAACTAATGCGGACTTTTTCTCTTCGTATAAATCATTTTCACTGCTAATTATTCTATTTTTCTCTAAAAGAGCTCTTGCCTGCTTTTTTAATGTCTGATAAATATCCTTCATCGATTCTTCAGAAGAAATAACCTCATCAATATCGCCGTCAGAGATAGTTTGGCCGAAAGACAAAGAAGAAATGTAGAATATAAAGAAAAGTATAAATAGATATTTTTTCATATTTTTTTTAATATACATAAGAAAATATATAAATATATTATATACTGTCGTAAAAACAACGCAAACAAAAAATCTAGCTTTTAAATCTGATGCAAGCGGCTACGGATTTCTTTTCGATAAGCACGAAGAATTTTATTGGTAACCGGTCCCGCTTTTCCAGAGCCAATCATTTTCCCTTGCACAAATGTCAAAGGCATAATTTCCATCAAAGAATTAGTCAAAAAAGCCTCCTTCGCCTCAATCAAATCATCTGGAAGAACTAAAACCTCCTTGCAGTCCATATCCATCTTGTGCGCAATCTTTATAATAATCTGACGGGTAATCCCATTGAGACAGCCACTTTTAAGCGCCGGCGTATAAAGTTTCTGGTCTTTCACAAAAAAGATATTGCTCTTACTACCTTCAACAACAAATCCTTTGCGATTCAAAAGAATGGCTTCATCATTGCCGCGTGCTTTTGCTTTTCTTTGTGCCATTAAAAGCGGTAAATAGTTAACTGTTTTAATCCTTGAAGTAACTGATTCTTCATCTCTTCGAATATCTGAAAAAATAGCCTTAAGCCCTTGATTATATTTATCTTTTGAAAAAGGATGATAGGGAAAAACAGCTATTGAAATTCTTGTCTTTTCCTTTGCCTTCCAAACCATGAGACGAATGCGCGCATTCTTTAATTTGTTTGCCTCAAGAGATGCTTTAAGATATTTGATCATCTCCTTTTTTGTGCAAGGTGCGATCATTTTTAATGTCTTGAGCCCATCGTAAAGCCTTTTTAAATGTTCTTCAAAAGCAAACACCTCTCCTTGATAAGAACGCATCGTTTCAAAAACGCCAGCACCAGACAAAATCCCTGGAGACAACATCTTAGACCATGAATGCGTTACCGGAATCATAAACCCATCTAAAAAAATAACTTTTTTCTCCATCAATTAAACTCCTAATTTCTCCAAGAAAATGCTAGAAATACTTTTTCGCAAAGCAAGTGCCTTTAAAAGCGTTTCGTCATATTCGTTCTCCGCGATAGAATCAGCAACAATACCACCACCCACATGAAAAGACAATTTGTCTTTTTTCGCAACAAGAGTTCGAATAAGAATATTAAAATCCATCGACTCATCAAATCCAATATACCCAAAAGATCCCGTATACGCTTCTCGTTTATTAGGCTCAAGCTCATTAATAATTTGCATGGCACGAATCTTTGGGCATCCCGTTACAGATCCAGATGGAAAACATGCCCTTAAAATATCAAATACATTTTTATTCTCTGCCAACACACCCTCGACGGTTGATGTTGTCTGAAAAACAGTTCTATATTCTTCGAGTGTTCGCATCGATCGAACACGAACCGAACCCGGCAAGCACACTTTTCCTAAATCGTTACGCTCTAAATCAGTCACCATCAAAAGCTCTGCCTTTTCCTTAGGGCTCTCTAAAAGATCTCGCTTAAAAATCTCATCATCAATAATATTTTGTGATCGCGGCCGCGTTCCTTTCATTGGCGTTGTTTCAATGTGCTGGCCTCGCTTACACAAAAATTCTTCTGGGGAACTGCTAATAATCTGAAAATCTCCTGCATCAAAATAAGAGCCAAAGCTCGACGGAGAAATCGCTCTTAAAAAAACATATAACCTTGCCAAATCTTTAGTATTTGAGAAATCCTTTTTAAGCAAAAACCTTTGAGATAGATTGACTTGATAAATATCGCCCTGACGAATATATTCAAGCGCACGATCAACAGCTTCTAAATATTTTTCTTTCGTAAAATTACTTGAAAACTCAGAAGACTGCGAATATTCCTCTGAAAAATCAAAATCAACAACTTGTTTTTTTTCTTCTTTATATTCTTTGTTAAGCCGATTCTCAATATAGCGCAAATCTTCCAAGGCTTTCTTTTCTCTCAACAAATCATTTTTCTCTGGAATTCCCGTTGTAATAATATGTAGCTTATTTAAAACATGATCAATGGCAATAACGCCATTATAAAATCCAAAAAAACAATCTGGCAAAGATATCCCTGGCTTTTCACGCAAAAGGATATCTTCCCACTGACCCCCAAGTTCATAACCTAAAAATCCAACAGCCCCTGAAGAAAAAGGTGTTAATTGATTGTCGAGACAAATCTGATGTTGATCAAATTTATCTTGAAGCATTTCTAAAGAATTCTTTCCGCTTGCTGAAACAATATCAAAAGGCTTAAATCCAATAAAAGAAAATCGTCCTCGACTCGGCTGGCTCAAACTGCTATCTAAAAAAAACAACATCGGTTCATCTGAAAAAGCCAAGAAAATATCCTCACTTTTTCCTGAGAAATCATATGTTTTCGAAAACGTTTTTTTCAAAAAGAAATCTCCTTTAATCCCAAATTTTGCGTATTGTTCAAAATTAGCCTTCCCTAGTATTTTATCAAAAAAGCGTTAGGTAATCCCGGTTACCATTATTTCTTTCACAAAATCTGGGATAAAATATTTTGTTCTTTTGCAAGATGAACAAGTTTATAAAAAACCTCAAATGTCATTTCAACATCCGCCATAGCCCGATGAGATTGTTTACGCTCAACACCGAGGCTGCTTGCTACAAACCATAAAGGATATCGCTTTAAGTGCGGCATCACACGCTTCGAAATCCGGATAGTGTCTACTGCATTAAACGATTCTGCAGGCACAAGACCTGCTAAATTAAGCTCGTTTCGTAAAAAACCTAAATCAAAATTGATGTTGTGCCCAACGATAATGGCATCTCCTAGAAACTCTAGAAATGCTGGTAAAATCTCATGGCTTCTTGGAGCATCGATAAGCATCGACTCTGAAATCCGATTCACTTCAAACGCGCCGGGAGAAATAGAACGATCCGGATTAATCAAAGAATGAAATCGCTCCACAGGCTCTAAATTTCTTACTTTCAGCGCTGCAATCTCAACAATACGGTCTCCCCCTACCGGCGACAATCCTGTTGTTTCTACGTCAAAGATAACAAACTCTTTATCTAAAATATCTTGCATCAATTAATCCTTTTGTGAAATAGTATACGTTTTAATTTGCTTAGCCGGTTTAAACGATAATTTTGTTGACCGAACATTGTCTAGAGAAAAGTCATCCATAACATTTATAAAATTAAACGACTCAACAGCCTTCATTTTACAAAATTCACTAAAAAGATAAGTCGAAAGTCCCTTCATTTCTAGATCAGCAATCTCAAAAAGAATGCAAAAAACATCCTGCTTAAGAGCAAACCCAAAACTGTAGCCAACGATTCTACCTTCAACAAAAACAACACATCCAATCAAACCGAGATTTTGAAAATTATTTAAACAACGTCTTAAAGCAACACCGCTTTCATCGATCATCTGTTGATAGATCTCGTCACTATTTCTCTTTTTTCGCTTTTTTGTCCATTGATCATAGAGCAAAAAACAATTCTTTTTCATGCTGTCGCGATACGGGCAAAATTCAAACTTATAATTTTTAACAAAATGATTATAAGACGATCTCTTTGATTTAAATCGATTACCTTGGAGGTTTGCAATATCACATCGAGAATAAACCGTTTCTCTAGATTTCTCAAATCTAACAAAATCTTTTTCACCAAAAAGGCCCAAGTCCTTTTCTTCCACATTCTCAATACGCCCAACGCCTTTACCATTATTTTTCTCATTTAAAATTCTGAAACAGGTGTCAACGCATTCTCTTGAAATGCCTTTCCCTAAAGGAGGTAAATAAAGAAAGCTTCCCAAGTCATTACCAGCAAAAACAAGCAGTCTTTCATCTATCACTTGAAACTCAAAATCAAAGAAATCTTGCCATGCAAAAATATTAATAAATGAATACGATGAAAGCTCAAAGCCAGTCTTTTGCAAAAACTGATCAACAATTTTTCTTTGCGCAAATATGTCTTGGCTCATATCGAGAATAAAATGTCTAGTTCTTGGCTAGCGTCTGGATACGCTTGTGCCAACGCGCTAATATCAGACTTATCTTCAACACTACTAAAAAAATTCTTTAGATTTTCACGATATTGCGAAAACTCACCTGACGCTCTTTTTTCTTGAACAAACGGACAGGCTAAATGCACAGCGACCATTACCTTATCATTATCTTTAACTAAAACGAAGGGATAAAGCACGCATTCAAAAGGACGCTCTACATATTTTCGGCAAAGAGATGTTTTTTCATCAAGAAAGCTGCAAAGATACTGACTACCCGATACAACACTTTTAACACGATAATCCTCGTCGATAATCTCTTCGCTAACATAGGCCGCCTCTTGTTTTGTTAGCTTAGGTCGCCACAAACTTTTTTCTTCATAAAATCGGCAACAGCCCCTACACGCCAAACAAGTTTCTTGATCAACAAATTGTTTTAAGTTAACCATACTCACCCTTTTATTTAACCCTGCTCCCGATTTTAACATCACGATCCGGCGATAAAACAGATGGGCCAAAGTCATCCGAAGCGGCTAAAAGCATTCCATTTGATTCCTCACCTCTGAGTACAACAGGCTCTAAGTTATTAACAACAATAATTTTTCTTCCCAGCAAAGCCTCTTTAGAATACGCATTTCTAATTCCAGCCACAATCTGTTTTTCTTCTTTGCCTGTGTTGATTTTAAGCACATAAAGCTTATCCGCGTTAGGATGTTCTTTAACTTCTACAATTTGAGCGACAATAAGCTCAAGATTCTGAAAATCTTTAAAATTAATCATAAAAAACTCCTTTAATAAGGGCGTAACTTATGGAACGCTAGTGCTCATAAGTTACATGCCCGAATTAACTCCGCACGCGAAGCGTGTCGGAGCCTTTCTGTTAAAGTTAAATTTGACGAATCATTCTACCACAAGGGCTTTCTTTAGAAAAGCACTTGAATGACAGATGTGCCAATGTTACCATTAAATACAGTGCTTCGACAACTCCTTTGTTTACTATGAAAAAAATACAACTTTTATCTACTTTTTTATCTAAAAATCAGAAAATTCTTCTTCTAGTCCTTACTTGCATTCTAGGAATATTCATCCTAGCACCTTACGCCAACTTTCAGCCTATCTTAGCGCAAGGAGATCATGGTCGCGATCTTTATGCCTTTCGCTCAACCCTTGAAGGATCAACCCCTTATGAAGACTACTGGTGGGTCTATGGACCAGCTATGCCATATTATTATGCCAGCGCTTATAAAATTCTTGGCATAAGCATTCAAAGCATTTTGATCGCCAAAATCTTTCTCATCCTTATTGCAGGCATTCTTTTTTATCTAACAATTTCTCTTTTTGCCTCGCCCATGATGGCTATGGCCGCTACAGTTTGGTTTTTGGCTTTTCGACCCGAATTTTTTTATACCTACAATCACACAGGTGCCATTCCTTTCTTTATTCTCACGATGTTTTTTATCGCCCACTACATTCAATCTTGTCAGAAGAAATTTATTTATGCCACATTGTTATCAATTTCTACAATTTTCTTGATTAAAGCCAACATGGGATTTTTCTTTCTGTTATCCACCCTGATAACTTTTGCTCTAACTGACTACATTAAAGAAAAAAAGATCCAAAATAAGAAAATCTACATCCTTTCGCTGCTCGGCATTCCAGCCTTGGCGTTCTTGATTTATTGGCTACTTACACGAAACTTGCCAATATATTTTATCAAACAATGTTTTCCTTATCTTCCATCCTACGACCCAACTCACGCGAGCATTTGGATGTCTCTCGTAAAACTATGGCGCGTCGTCCTCTGGAATATAACATCGTGGTCTTTGCCCAACCGTATTTTTGCCATAATTATTTTTCTTTGCGGCTTTCGTTCAATTCAAGCAATGCTAAAAAACAGTCAAGAAAACAAAACAAAAGAATTCTTTTTGTTTCTTATTTCTTTAATTTTATTTATATTTTTTGGTCTTCACGAATTCTTTGCAAGCGCTATCGTTTATCGCATGCGCTGGGTCAACCCTTTTCAAATGCTTTTTATTTTTCTCATCATTGAATATGCCATCAAAAATTTATCTAAAGTTATTAGAT
Organism: Candidatus Omnitrophota bacterium; assembly: GCA_028693815.1. NCBI lineage: Bacteria > Pseudomonadati > Candidatus Omnitrophota > Candidatus Omnitrophota bacterium. The sequence goes on along the minus strand of JAQUUP010000002.1, from coordinate 22,080 downwards.
TCTCAATCTATATAATCTTTCTTATTGTTGCCTTAACAAGCGCTGTGCAACAACATAAAATCGTCGCTCTGTATAAAAATAATAATCATTTGCTACAAATCAACAAAACAAAAGTTTATATTGAAAATCCACCTTCTTGGATTAATACGGTTACTTCTTCTGTCGACTATCTCAAGAAAAATGTGAACAAAGATGAAACCTTTCTTGCACTCCCTTATGATTCGCTTTATTATTTTCTAACAAATAAAAAAAGCCCGACTCGAGAACTCATCTTTTTTGATTATATTAATATTCCACAAGAACAAGAACGAGCCATTATTTCTGATTTAAAAGAAAACAATGCTGCCTATATTGTTTTGTCTAGCCGCTCTGACTCAAAAGAGGCCGGCCTTGGAACATTTGGAAAAACCTATTGCCCTGTTTTGAAAAAATATATTGATGAAAACTTCACCGCTGTTGAAACATTTGGAAATTGGGGAAATGAGCCCGGGTGGGCATGGTATCATGCGGTAAAAATTTTGAAACGAAAGGAGAACAAATGAAATGTCCTAGATGTTCTAATCCTATATCACCATTTAGACTCTGGATACGCGTGCGCGCATACCCTTACATAAAATGCGAAAAATGCGGTGCAGCTCTTGCCAGAAAATGGGATTTACAGCTTTGCATTGCAATCGCCTTATCCACAGGCGTAATCGTTCTTTTAAGCAAAGGCTTGTCTCCTGTCCTCTGCGCTATTTTAATTGCCGCAATAATGATTCTCGATATCTTTAATTGTAAATTAAAAGAAGTATAAACAAGTTCTAAAAGTTTAAACAACTGGAATGTTGCACCCGGCTGGGCATGGTATCATGGGTGCAAAGACAATATTAATCCTGCAACAACTCAATCTTATATCCATCAGGATCTTGGACAAAAGCCAAGACGGTTGTTCCGTGTTTCATCGGACCTGCTTCACGTGTTATTTTGCCTCCGTTTTTCTTAATATCCTCACAGGCCTTATAAACATCATCAACACCAATAGCCAAATGCCCATACGCATTGCCTAGGTCATATTTGTTCGTATCCCAATTATGGGTCAGCTCTAAAACCGTTGACTCGGATTCATCGCCGTAACCTAAAAAGGCCAACGTAAATTTACCTTCTGGAAAATCCTGTTTTCTTAAAAGCTTCATCTTCAAAACATCCATATAAAAACTTAGCGATTTCTCTAAATCAGAAACTCGAAACATTACATGAAGTACTCTCACTGCTAACCTCCTTTAAAACACATTATTAAAAAATAACCAAAACTTTTCTGTAACCATTTTAACGAAAAGATAAAAAACTGTCCCCTTTTTCTTTTTTCTACAATATCTTCTCTCCTTGAAGCACCTTAGGAATGGAGAGCACATCTATTCTTATTCCACCGTCATGCTCTATCTTTAGAGTGTATATATTGCCAGGCATAAACATAGTGCCTGGAGCCTCTATTTGAGCATTCTTTATGCCCATTTTGCTCGATTTATCTTTATTAAGCGCATATTCCCAGAATTTCTCCCATATTTTTTCTTCAAAACTATCTATATTGTCATCTAACTTGTATCCTCGAGGAACTTCATTCATTTTTGTTATTTCATACTCTTGCGTATCCTTGCCATCTAACATAAAAACTTTCCAAAAAAGAAAAATGCTTTTTCCTTTTAAGCTATCCTTAGCTTCAACAAATTTATCATCAAACCTAATAACCAAAGATTGGAACTGAATAATATTCCCTGAAAATGTAAAATACTTTGGCTCAAGAGGCCTTGCTTTTGAGTCATATTCTAGAAATTTAATAGTCGTAAGCACCTTATTAGATTTTTCATCAAAATTAACACCAGTAACTAGCACTTCTGCTATTCTAGAATCCGCATTTAATCTAGAGATAACTTTCCTCAATGCCTGTTCTCGCAAAATAGCTCTTTGAAAAAAAGAATACCCATGAAAACCCAAGAAAACAAAAACTATCAATAATACTATTTTTATTATATTTCCAAACTTTATTCTCTTCATTCAAAACCCCTTATCCTTAATGCCAATATTGACAAAGACTGCCCCCTGGTTGGTGGCTGTCACTTTTCTTCCGTCTGCCGAGTTTGTCAAAAGACCACAGCTCTTTTGTTACATTAATTTAAAGAAGCGAAAGCACATAATCACAACCAACGTCTTCTTTTTCAAAATCAATTACCCGGATAGCGGATCTAACCTGAAACCAAGCCATGCCCTCAACTTCCTTAGGCCGAGGCTTATTAGTGGCCGAACCCGCGTCATAACAGCGAGCAACTCCCCATTTTCCATTATGAGCCTTCCCTTCGTGATTATGGCCATAAAGAAGGACATCAATCGATATGCCCTTATCAAAAGCTGCCCTTAAAATCTTTTCTAGCTTTTTGGAATCTTTAAGTTGATGAAAAGGCCTTGCAGCAAAAGGATGATGGTGCAAATAAACGACTCTCTTTTTACAAGCGCAAACTTCATCGTCCTCCAACATGGCGCTTAACCGATTTAATTGGCTTATCCCAAGTTCTCCTTCAGACCAGATGGCATCATACCATTGTAACTCCTCCGCGGTAGAATCCAATCCAATAAACGCAACGTCTTCAATAATATTTCTTCTCGGATAACCCGTAAGATCTCCAAAAATAGTTTGCTGAAAGAGGTTAACGAATTTTTTATCACCATAGCTTCCCGTTCCATAATCATGATTCCCCGGAATAAGAAGGATATTCTCAAAACCAGCCCGCCTTAGAACATCTAGACCTGATTTAACCTCTACATAACTCTCCTGATGATGAGCGTTATCCACAAGATCTCCGGTAATGACAATAACATATTCACCAGCATTATCGCCTTTTTTAGATATCAAATTATTAATTATTCGCTGGAATCGTTCGCCGAGACCTTCGAAACCAATATGCAAATCACTCATATGAATAATTTTCTTCATAATTAAATCCAGAAACTTGTTAAGCGGACTACTTCTGATGTGATTGTTTTATAAGCTTAATAATAAGCTCTTTATATCCTATAATAGAACAACCCTAGATCAATCTTTCCAAAGAAAAAGGTGATACCCCTTCTTTCTCTTTTTCCTTCCTTTTTCTTTGTTCAAGCATTTTAACACGGCAACAAGAAAAGTTTGAAAGATTATTATAATTGTCGAAATGAATCTAAAAATTTAAAAGATGTATGGTGAGGTTGATACATTTTCTGGAAATTTTTACCCGACCTTCAAGCTAATGACCTAAGGGTCATCACTACGAACTTGTCTCACTGACAGTCTGAGATTTGATGCTTTCACTTCGCTCAAGCACTATATACCTTCGCTTAAATGAGCACATGATTTGCGGAGCGTAAGCGTTCGTAAGTCATCCGTGCAAATTTATCCCATTTTTCGCAAAGCGAAAAATTGGGATCTCCTTTAAAAAGTTCAAATCAAGGAGGGTTCAAGATTTGACACCCTCGCTTGCGCTCGGTCACTCGTTAGCTTCGCTTGCACCCTCAAAGCTGTCAGACCGTCGAATAAGAAAGCACTTGCCCCAAATGGGACAAGTGCTTTCTTTATATGGCGGACCCGACGAGATTTGAACTCGCGATCTTCAGATCGACAATCTGACATGTTAACCAAGCTACACCACGGGTCCAAGCATTTTTAAAAAAAAGAAAATATGGTGGGCAATGGAGGACTCGAACCCCCGACCCTCTGAATGTAAGTCAGATGCTCTAACCAACTGAGCTAATCGCCCGATAGAAAACGTATATTACAATAAAATTAAATTTATGTCAACTGCCTTATTTTTCCCTTATGCTCACCAAAAAACGTCTTAACCGACCAATTTTCCTGCACCCATCATAATAAAAACCATTACAAAAAGAGCAACAGTTTCAATAACGCCTAAAACAATTAAATAATTTCCAAATCCTTTGCCAGTTTCGGCCATAGCATCTGCCGCAGCAGCTCCTGCTTTTCCCTGCATCCAAGCAGACATGCCCATAGCAATCCCGCCTAAAACACCTGCGCTCCACAAATAATTTCCCTTGGCGACAGCTGTCACAATATAATTCATAACAATCATTCCATAAATCGTCTGCGAAAGAGGCGCACCAACAAAAACTGTTAAAATAAAAGGCGCAGCCTTGCTTTGCGCAAAACATTTCTTCCACGCACCAACCGCAGCCATGCCAGCAGCACCTGTTCCTAAGGCTGAGCCAATAGCCGCCAATGCCAAAGCAGCCACAGCCCCTAATTCCTGAAATTGCATTAATACTCCGGTTTCCATAACAATCCCTCCTCTTAATTAATTTTTAATCTCTTCTACTTTTCGAAACGGATTATAGGCAATGCCCGCCCATTCCATATTTAGATGGCTAGAAAATTCCAAAACATTTAAACGTATTCCGTGAACCAAAATCGCCATAGCGCCTAAAGCAATATTTAAAACATGCCCCAAAACCAAAATCATCGCCGTAGCAAGTCCTGCAAAGAAACTATTAAACCCGATACCTAAAGCCATTTGATTAAATGCATCAGCCACAGCTACGGTTGCAAGACCAACAGCAAAAAGTCGAATATACGAAACAATGTCCGTAAACATATTAACAATGCTCATTAAAAGCTCGCCTAACCCCAGGCCAACTGTTTTAAAAATATTTCTTTTTGGCTGACTAAAAAACACAACCAATCCGGAACCAACCAACAAAGCAAGCTTACCGACCTCTGGCAAAGGATCGCTTAAGATAAGCATTTTAGCGACAAAAAACATTCCCCACAAAATCGAAATCCAGCCCACCTCTGAAAGAGCCGAAAAAGATGGCATTTTTAAAATCGCTCGCCAAATATGCGCGATACTTAGATGAATCGCTCCAATTAAAAAACACAACATCTGCATATTTTCTGTATCTGTCAACCAAGGCAAAAGTGGATCAAAGATTCCCTTAATCCACTCCTGACCAAATATCGTGCCTGTCAAAAGTCCCCAAACAATCGCGCACGCGCTTAATGTGTACATTAAGAATAGCGGTGCTTTGTCTTTCATTTTTTTGTTTAACTTAATATGCGCAATCAATGTGGCTAAAAAGAAAATCGCACCATAACCAGCATCGCCGATTAAAATGCCAAAGAAGACAGATAAAAACACTAAGAAAAATACACTAATATCAAATTCTTTATATCCTGGCAAAATATTCATCATCGAAAAAACAGGCTTGATCATATTGACCCATTTTGGATTTCTTAAAAGTGTTGGGATCTTATCGTCATCTGATGGGTCTTCGATGACAAGGCCCCATTTTTCTTTTCGAGAAGCGTTTTGAAGCTCAATGCAAACATTGGCTGGACAAAACCCAACAAGATATGAAAGCTCTTGATCTTGTCCCATGCCTGCCAGCGCTTCCTTAAGACGAAAATCTGATTGTTTTTCCCCTAGAAAATGCTTAAAGCTACTTAAACATGGATAATACCGCTTAAGCTCGTTTTTTATGTTTTGGATTTTCTGCGCGTCTTTTGCTTGAACATCCTTCATTTCAGATAAACCTAGCGAAGGCAGATGAACTTGCTGAAACCCTAAAGATTTTTTTTCTTTACACAAAACAAAACAATGCGCGATTTTTTCTTTAACAAAGATTTTTTCGCAAACAACATCTTTGGGAAGACTTTCTACTTCTTTAACTGGAATCTTAAAAAGCCCAGCGCAAAATCCATGATGAGAAAATTTTTCTAATTCCTGCGGATTAAAATCTCCCCACAGCTCCCATTGATTAATTAGAGAATTTCGCTTGGCCATATCGTCTTCAATTTGACGAATCTGATGAATGCACTCTATGATACGATCGATCATTTCTTTTTGGCCTGAACTCTGAGGCACATGGGCGGCACCTTGGCCTTCAAGAAAATTAATCGCGTCTTGAAGCTTTTGAATTTCTTCTTTAGTCTCAGAAATGCTTACGTTCTCGGGAATGTTTTCATGCTGAACATGCACAACACCAATATCTCTTAAACGCATCAAAGCTTCTTGAGCATCTTTTTTCTGAACAACAATAGAAATTTTCTTCATTGAAATAATCATACGCCCATCTCCGCAAGGACTGCTTGCTCAATTTTTTTCTTTGCGACCTTGCTCACCCCCACCGCACTTGCCTGTTGATCACCTAAATAAATTCTTATTTTTCGGATATTTTCAAGGCACTCTGGAATTTTTACTTTTTCAAACAAATTAACACGCTGCGTTGTCGTCATCAGCTCTTTTTGTAAAATTACAATTTGTTTCTTGATAATTTCTATTTCAAGTAGAAAAGAAAAAAACTTCTTTATAATCTCAATTCCCTCGTCAACCCAAAAAGGCATAACATAAAGATCATAATCCACGTTTTTAAACTCTACCTTTTCAAAAACAGGAATATCCGCGCCAGCAATGTTGTGGGTCGCCAAAGAAACGTTTTGAGGAATAATCCATTCTTCAATATCAACGCCTGGATCCGACAAAAGACCGATCCATGAATCAATACTGACTTTAAGAGAATCGAGCATTGCTTGCTTTTCTGCTAAAGATTTTCGAATCTCAAAAACCTTAATTTGCAATTGCTGCTTCTTAAGCTGCAGCGTCGGCAAATAATGCGAGAACTGATCGAGACTATCCCGCTGTTTTTTAAGTTCGCTTTTTGTTAATTTAATCTTTGCCATAATTTAAATGAGCCCCTGTCGCTTTGCTTCGCTTTTGCTTGCAAAACGAAGCAGCAGAAGCGGTTTTAAGCGACGCGGGCTTTCCCTAATTTATTTTTTAGGCCAATATTTTTCAATCAAAGCATCTTTGATGCCGGTTTCGGATTTGTCAAATGTGCTTGATAAAATTTCCCATCCTAAATCCAAAGCCTTTTCTAAAGGAATGTTAACAGACAAAGCCATTAATTCTTTTTCAAATCGATCCCCATATTTTAAAAGCTTATTATCCCAACCACTCATCTGAAAACCCATAGATTTCTTTTCTAAAGTTTCTCTATAGTCCGCATAAAATTGAATCATACGATCCATAATCGTACGATGGTCGTCACGAGTATCTCCATTAACCTGTTGCTTTAATCGACTTAAAGATCCAAAAGGTTCAATCCTTCCACCTTTTAAATAAAATTGTCCCTCAGTAATATATCCTGTGTTGTCCGGAACCGGATGCGTAACATCATCACCGGGCATCGTAGTAACTGCCAAAACCGTGATTGATCCTGCTCCATCAAAATCAACTGCTTTTTCATAACGCTTAGCTAACTGGCTATAAAGATCACCCGGATATCCACGATTTGAAGGAATCTGTTCCATGGTAATAGCGATTTCTTTTAAAGCATCAGCAAAATTTGTCATATCTGTAAGCAATACCAAAACTCGCTTTCCTTCAAGAGCAAATTGTTCAGCAACCGCTAAAGACATGTCAGGCACAAGCAAGCATTCGACCGTCGGATCTGAAGCAGTGTGTACAAATAAAATTGATCGAGATAATGCACCTTGTTTTTCTAGCGTGTCTTTAAAAAATAAATAATCATCATATTTTAATCCCATACCGCCTAAAATAATCATGTCAACTTCGGCCTGCATCGCGATGCGGGCCAACAACGGATTATACGGTTCGCCAGCCACAGAAAAAATCGGAAGTTTTTGAGATTCAACCAAAGAATTAAAAACATCGATCATCGGAATACCGGTTCGAATCATATTTTTCGGGATAATACGTTTAGCTGGATTAACAGATGGCCCGCCAATAGCAATCATATTTTCTGTTAAAGCAGGACCATTGTCTCTAGACTCACCACTTCCGGTAAAAATTCTACCCAAAAGATCTTGCGTAAAAGACACTTGCATAGGGTGCTTTAGAAATCGAACCTTATCGTTTGTCGAAATTCCACGGCTTCCTGATAAAACCTGCAAAGACACACGATCTCCGTCAAGACGAATAACTTGTGCTAAGGAAATGCTCCCTTGCGTTTGAACTTCAGCTAATTCGTTATAACCAACATTCTTTGCTTCAACCGTAATAACATCTCCAGCAATTTGAATAATTTCATTATAAACTTTATGCATTTTGCTCCACCTTTGTCACTTGTATTTGATCTAAAACATTTTTTTCAAGACTCTTAAATTCGCTAGAATTAAATTTTTTTGTGTTCCAGTTGATAAATTTCTGACGCAAGTCTAAGAAAAACTTTCGAGCGTCTTCTTTTCCTTTAAAATCAAACTTTTTATCAATGATCTCAACAATAATATCAAAAATATATTTTTGTCTATCGGCAATCGTTGCCTCGTCCACTTCATCAAAGGCATTTTGTTGCAAATAAACAGAATCAAAAAAATCACCTTTAAGATACTCCACAAAATCATCCAACGTTGTGCCTTCTTCCCCAACAACCTTCATCATCTGATCAATCTGATCACTTCTTTTTAAAATGCGGATACCTTTTTCTACTTTTTCAAATTCAATAAAGCTTTCGTATTTGCTCCAACTTTGCAAAGGATCTATCGCCGGATATTTTCGTGCATTAGCACGATCTCGCGAAAGTCCATGAAAGGCGCCAACAACTTTTAAAGTCGCCTGCGTTACCGGCTCTTCAAAGTTTCCACCAGCCGGACTAACCGCACCACCGATAGTGACAGAACCTGTTTTTCCGTCTCTTAGCTGAACAATACCCGCACGCTCATAAAAAGAAGCAATACGTGTCTCAAGATACGCTGGAAAAGCTTCTTCTCCTGGAATTTCTTCTAAACGGCCCGACATCTCGCGCATAGCTTGCGCCCATCGGGAAGTTGAATCTGCCAACAAGAAAACATTTAATCCCATTTGACGATAATATTCTGCAATGGTTACAGCCGTATAAACACTAGACTCTCGAGCCGCAACAGGCATAGAACTTGTGTTGCAAATAATAATCGTTCTATCCATCAATGTTTTTTGAGTCCGAGGATCTTTAAGCTCTGGAAATGTTTTCAAAACTTCTACTACCTCACCTGCACGCTCACCGCAAGCAGCAATGACAACAACATCCACCTCCGCGTGTCGACTAAGCAAATGCTGCAAAACAGTTTTTCCAGCACCGAAAGGTCCCGGAGTACAAAATGTTCCACCCACAGCAACAGGGACAAGCGTGTCAATAATACGAATTTTCGAAACAAGAGGTTTTATAGGTTTTAGTTTTTTTGAATATGCATTAATAGGCATTTTGACAGGCCAAATAGTTTTCATACAAACATCGTGTGTTTTTCCATCCAAACTCTTTACTTTTGCGACAACATCTTTTATTTTATATTTTCCTTTTGCAACAATTTCAACAACTTCCAATTCACCTGAAAGATGAAATGGAACCATAATGCTGTGTTCAAATATCTTTTCTGGGACAAATCCAAGTTTTGAACCAGATCGAACCTTATCTCCTTTTTTTACAGTTGGCGTAAATTCCCATTGCTGATCATCTTCTAAAGCGCTTAAATAAACACCACGTTTTAAGAAAAATCCATGATCCTGTGCTAAACGAGGCAATGGATTTTGAAGCCCATCAAACACTTGCCCTAAAAGACCTGGACCTAACTCAACACTTAAAAGCTCACCAGAAAATTCAACACAATCACCAATTTTGATATCATTGGTATCCTCAAAAACCTGAAGCTCAGCACGCTTTCCGCGAATACGGATAACTTCCGACTTTAATCGATCGCTACCTTGCACGATATACGCCACTTCGTTTTGCATGACATTCGTCAAGAATTCAACAGATACCATGTTGCCATTGACACCAATGACTTGTCCTTTTCTTAAATTATCTGACATATTTTCTCCTAAATGAGCACGCAATCTTGCGGAACGTTAGTGCTCGCAAGTTGCTATGCGAATTTACCCCAGGAACGCCTTTAAGCGACGCGGGGTTTCCTTAAGAATTATTTTGAAACTAACTGCAGTACTTTTGATTGTTTATATTCTTCGAATCTTTCTTTGCCTTGAGAAGAATTGATTGTCTTGTATCGTTCTAAAATTTGGAGATGCAAACTATAAATAATCAACGCCTCAACATGAAAAATATCCCGCTTGATAAATTCGCTTAATCTCTTCCATTTAAAACGATCCAACATTTTTTCTGCTTCCAAAGGATTTTCCGCTTTTAACGCACGGTTTATTACTTCGATAGAAGACGCGTCTACGTAACGATCTCCTCGAATATAATCAGAAGAATCTCTTGATTGATTTTTTGCACGAATACGAATCATTTCATTTCTAAATCTTCGATTAAACTTTGCCCAACCGTTTAATACATGGTTTTCCTGCGTTGGATCATCATAATCCAAAGTGGCTTTCTCTAGAATTCTAAAATCGCTATCGCTTAGCTGTTCTTTGCAAAGATCAAAAAACTCTTGATAAGAAAGATTGGCTTCTTTATCAAAGTCTAACATCGGCAAACTCGAAATAAGATAATAGTACGGATTGTTCATAAAAATTTATTTTGATGACTCTTTTAAAAGCTCTGCAACTTTTGGATTTAAATAAATACTTAAGTATTCTGCTAAACTCTGATTTGTAAATTCAAACGAAGATTTGCCGGCATCAAAACTGATGGTAAATCCCACGTCAATATCTTCAGAGGCATGAATTTCAATATTTTTCCTTACGTCTTCTTTGAGCTTTGCAACAACACCGTTTGAAACAGCATCAAGATCTTTTGGATTTAGCTTAATATCAATCTTGGCATCCGCCTTTGAATCCATAGAGTTTTTAATAATTGTCTTTAAAACTTCACAAATCATCTCTGGCGTTAACGCCTGTGTTGTTTCTTTAAGAATAATTTTATTAAGCATTTCTTGAATTTTCTTTCTAAGATCAAGAAGCATGTCGCGAGACGCTTGAGTCACAGCTGTTTTTGCGCTTGCCTCAAGTTTATCAGACTCGGCTTTAGCATTTTCAATGATTGAAGCAGCCTTTTTTTTTGCTTGGGCAACAATCTCATCAGCTTTCTTCTGTGCTTTTAGTTCAAGCTCTTGAGATTTTTGTTCTGCGGCCTCAAGGCCCTCTTGTTTAATTTTATCGATTAAATCTTGAACTTGTCTTCCCATGTTTTTCTCCCTTTAGAATAAAAATTATAAATCACAAAGAATAAGCACCAAACAAATTCCAAATCACAAATTTTAAAAACTTAGCACAAATAAGTTTATTTTTTGATTCTTGGAAATTGTATATTATTTGTTATTTGTTTATTGTGTATTGAATTCTCAAATAACTTTATTTGCTTGCGTTTTGAATTTCTTCAAGTATCTTTTGTGCGGACTCTAGAGGATCTTTGGATTGAACAATCGGACGCCCAACAACCAAATAATTACTCCCGGCTGATACAGCTAAAGAAGGTGTTGCCACGCGCTTCTGATCTCCAACATCAGAATCCTTGGGACGAATCCCAGGAGTGACAATAACAAAATCTTCCCCCAGCTTTTGGCGAATCAGCGCGGCTTCATGAACAGAAGCAACAACACCATCAAGACCCGCCTCTTTAGCTAAAAGAGCTCTTTGCACAACAAGATTTTGTATATTATCCCCATTCTCTTCGCTTGTCAAGACTGTTATGCCTAAACTTAGCGGTTTTCGAAAGCCTAAATTTTGGGCAGTCTTTTGAGCCATTTGGGCAGCTTTTTGAAGCATTTCTTTACCACCTACGGTATGCAATGTATACATTAAAATACTTTTATTACTATTGTTAAACTCTGGGCTGCCAGATGGCTGCAAATAAGATGCGGCTTCTACAGCGTTAGCAACAGTGTTAGGAATGTCATGATACTTTAAATCTAAAAAAACCTCTTTGCCCTTAGCCTGAATATATCGAACCGAAACAGGGCCACAAGAAGTAAAAAGCTGGCTGCCTACCTTAAAAATATCAACAACAGGAGACAGCGTTTCAATAAGATTTCTAGCTTCTTCAAAAGTTCTAACATCCAGAGCAACAATAAGTTTTGGTTTTTCTTTGCTCATGTTATTCGTTAATACTCCCTATTAATTGTTTTATGGACTTGATTTTATTTTTTCTCATATAAACGTCAATCCCTTTCAAAATATCCAAAGGCGCATTCGGATCAACAAAGCTAGCTGTGCCAACGGCAACCATGGATGCCCCTGCAACAATAAACTCTAATGCATCATCAGCTGTCATAATGCCGCCCATGGCAATAATCGGAATCTTAACCTTTTGCGCAACATCATAAACCATCTTTAATGCAATCGGCTTAATCGCAGGACCGCTTAAGCCTCCAGTTTTATTTCCTAAGATAAATTTTCGTGTCTTAATATCAATCGCGGTTGCCATTAACGTGTTGATTAAACTGACAGCATCAACTCCACCTTTTTCAGCAGCTATAGCAATCTCTGTAATATCTGTCACATTTGGAGATAACTTAGCAATAATTGGTTTTTGAACTGCTTTTTTAACGGCACGCACAACTTCAAAAGTTGCTTTTTTGTCTTGAGCAATTAATTTCTTACTTTTAAGATTCGGACAAGACAAATTAAGCTCAATCGCTTTAATAGTCTTAACTTGATTTAGCTTTTTCGCCAAAATAACAAATTCTTTATTCGAACCAGCTGAAATGCTTACAATAATTGGCACGCCTAGTTTTGAAAGTTGTGGTATTCTTTCTTTGATAAAATAATCAACGCCTAAATTCTCAATACCAATCGCATTAATCATGCCATATGCGGTTTCAACAATCCTCGGCGACGGGTTTCCTTCTCTAGAATTAAGAGTAACTGTTTTTGGAACAATTGCACCAAGCTTTTTAACATCACTTATTTTATAATATTTCTCAACATATCCAAATGTTCCGGAAGCAACCGTGACAGGATTTTTAAAAGTGACATTACCGATTTTAATAGAGAGATTTTTCATTATTATTTTAAGAAAAACATTTTTAAACCAAGGATGATTAAAAACAAACCAAACGCTTTTTTAAGCTGCGGACCAGGAATCGCCTGAATCCAATCTGCACCAAAATAGGCTCCAAAAACAAATCCAAGGGCTATAAACCCTGCCATCACCCAATTCACATGTCCTGCTTGATAATAGCGAAGAACCGCTAAAATACCAATAGGCGGAAGCAAAATCGCCAAACATGTTCCTTGCGCCTGATGTTGCGTAAGCCCAAAAAAATAAACAAGCGCTGGAATCATAATCGCCCCGCCACCAATTCCAAAAATCCCGCTAAAGATTCCACCAACCAATCCAACTAAAACGTACAAAAGATACGGCATAGCAAACCTCCTAAATTACAACCTCATCCAAACTAAAAACCGGTCCATCTTTACAAACCGTCTTGTATCCATTTTTTGTTTTTGTCGAGCAGCCTAAACATGTCCCGATTCCGCAAGCCATGACTTCTTCTAAAGATGCTTGACCGCAAATATTTTGTTTCTTTGCAAATGTCTGAACAGATTTTATCATTAGCTTAGGACCACACGCATAAATAAAAATTTCATCTGAGTTTCCTTTTATGTTGGAAAACAATTTTGACACTCTCCCCTTTATCCCAACGCTTCCGTCATCAGTTGAAACATGAACAACACAACCATTTTTCTTAAATTCACTCGAAGCAACAATCTGGTCTTTGTTGCGCCCCCCTTGCAAAAGAACGACTTTGTATTTCTTTTTTCTCAATGCGTCTGAAAGCGAAAGCAAAGGAGCAATGCCAATGCCGCCTGCAATTAAAACAACTGTTTTTATTCCTTTGGGCGGCATACAAAAAAATGAACCCAAAGGACCAATAACATCTAAGATGTCTCCCTTTTTCTTTTGTGATAATATCGTTGTTCCTAAACCCACAACATCATAAAGAATCTCGAGAGAATCTTTTAGGCGAAACACCCCAAAGGGCCGACGGAAAAAAGGTGTCAGCTTATCATTAACGCGCAAATGGACAAATTGACCTGGCTTTGCATCCATGCCAATTGCTTTGCCAGAAAAGATCATATGATACAAATTTTTTGTTATCTTTTTGTTTGATGCAATTTTTAGCTGATACTGATTTTTTAGCATAATTATGAAACCATGATCTTGCCCTAAGAACACTTTCAAAAGAGGCAGGACTTTTCTATTTTAAATTCTTATTGTTTCTGTATAGCACTTTTAAACTGATCGCAAAAACAATTCCTGCAAAAACAGCAATCTTAATTGTTTGCCCAACATTAATCTGATGAAAGATAACTTGCTGTTGAAATGTTTCAAGCAAAATGCCTAAAAGCGGCCATAAAAAAAGCCCTCGTTTTTCTTTTGTGCTCCAAGTGATGTCCCAAGGAAATACTTCTGAAAACTTTAACTTTTTTATTTTCTTAATTTCAGGAAAAAGACGTGGTGTCTTCTTGCAATAATTTCTATATTCATCACCAAAAAGTGTCTCTAGGTGCTTCTCTTCTTTGATCATTTGCTTGTTAAATCTTCGATAAAAAGCAAGCGCAAAAATAGGTAGAGCCCACCATGGCCAAACAATCAATAAAAATCCCGACCCCATCAAAAAACTTCCCAAATACATTGGATTTCGAACAAACGCATACAATCCGTTGGACACAAGCCCGTGACCTTTCCTAGAAAATTCTTTTTTATATCCACGAGCAGCCATACGTAAATAAACACCTAAAAGTAGAGCTAAAAATCCCAAATAATCAAAAATATTATCTGACCAAATATTTTTGGAATACAACCCAGGAAACAAATAGAGCGCTCCCGTAAGAATAATGGTGGATGATAGAATAAGGCTATCGACTTGCACTCGTTTTTTCATAAAATCTAACTCCTTGCTTGCTTGATTTCGTCTATATATTCTTTAATCTTATTTTTTGCTTCTTCTAAATTTTCAACTTTTATCATACCATCAATTCCCCAATTTCCAAGATCAATCACAGGTCTTTTATAAACAAGACCGTAGCAAATCTCACAATTTGTCCCATGGCTCCCAGGAAGAGCCACAATAATATCGGCCGAACATGCCACCATAGCATTTCTGGCAAATCCAATTGATGTTGGAAGCGCAATATCTATATACGGATTAGCATCCTTTTTTTCCTTGCCTGGCAAAAGACCAATTGTTGTTCCTCCAGCCTCTTTTGCCCCTTTCGAAGACGCCTCCATTACTCCCCCGAGACCTCCGCAAACTAGTATTGCACCCATTTCAGCTATAAACTTGCCTATTTCATGGGCTAATTGCTCCACCCCATGTGTAAGATCATGGCTTCCGATGACTGATATTGTAACTTTCATACCCACCTACCTCAACCTCTTCCACCCTCGAGGTGGACATTGGGTTATTTAACTTGATACGATATTTTCCCACCACAGATTGTTGTTTCTACGCATCCTTTGAGTTTTTTTCCTATAAACGGAGAATTCTTTGATTTTGAAACAATTTCACTTTCTTCAAAGACCCACTCTTTGTCAGGATCAATAATAACAATATCCGCATCTTTACCTTCAGAAATCTCACCCTTAGTTGTTAGCCCAGAAATCTTCGCTGGCATCACAGCCATGCGCTCAACTAATTTGCCCCATGTTAAAACTTTTGTTTCAACAAGTTCTTTAATGGCCAAGCCTAAGGCTGTTTCAAAACCAATCATTCCAAAAGGTGCACAATCAAACTCAAGCTCTTTATCTTCAGCCGTATGCGGTGCATGATCAGTTGAAATACAATCAATGGTGCCGTCTTTAAGACCTTGCTTGATCGCATCAATATCAGCCCTTGCTTTCAAAGGAGGATTGACCTTTGTATTTGTGTTAAATGATTCTACATCATTCTCTGTAAGTGAAAAATGATGTGGGCATGCTTCTGCCGTAACTTCAATGCCTTGCGATTTCGCAACACGAATAAGCTCAACAGAGCGCGCTGAACTAATATGAGAAAAATGAATTTTTGTTTTTAGATAACGCACAAGCTCAATATCTCGCGACACAATAATACTCTCTGAAATGTCCGGAATCCCTTTTAAACCTAACAGAGTTGAGCAGCTTCCTTCGTTCATCACGCCATGGCTAAATGTTGGATCTTCACAATGTTCCATCAAAAGGATATTAGCCATTTTCGCATATTCAAGAGCATGACGTATCAGCTGACTATTCGAAACCGATTTCCCATCGTCAGAAATAGCCAAACATCCCGCTTCTTTTAATTCAAAAATATCTGTCAACTCTTCGCCGTTTTGTCCTTTGGTCACAGCCCCAACAGGGATAATATTCACAAGTCCAACCCGCCTAACTTCCTTTAAAATTCCTTCTATAATTTTTGCGTTATCAATAGGTGGCCTTGTGTTCGGCATACAAAAAATAGTTGTAAATCCACCTTTGGCTGCGGATTTTGAACCTGTCTCAATGGTTTCCTTGTGCTCTTGACCTGGCTCTCTCAAATGACAATGAAGATCAATCAATCCTGGCAAAACAAGCTTGCCGGTCGCATCAATGACTTTATGATCACCTGCAGGAATCTTGGATGCAATCTTTTCAATGATCCCTTTTTCAATCAAAATATCTTGGCACTCTTTTGCAATTCCTTTTGCGCTTACGATATTTGCATTTTTTATAAGCAACGCCATATTCTTTTGCCTTTCTCTACTTTTCCTTTTTTCCTAACAATAAATATAAAACAGCCATACGTACTGCAACACCATTGGTCACCTGCTCTAAAATAACAGAATTCTCTCCGTCAGAAACATCAGCAGATAGTTCAATGCCTCTGTTCACTGGGCCTGGATGCATAATCACAACATTTTTCTTGGCCATTTTCAATTTTTCTTTATTAAGGCCAAATTTCTGAACATATTCTCGAACGGATGGAAGATATTTTTCGTCTTGTCTTTCTCTCTGCAAACGCAAAAACATTAACACATCAGAATCGCCTAAAACATCTTCTAAACAATACGTCACCTTAACGCCCTGATCCTCAATGCCAACTGGAATCAATGTCGAGGGACCACACAAAGTCACTTTTGCTCCAAGCTTAATTAAACCACAAATATTTGATCTTGCAACTCGTGAGTGTAAAATGTCGCCAACAATGGCAATCTTTAACCCTTCAATCTTCCCCAGCTTTTCTTTAATCGTAAACATATCTAAAAGGGCCTGCGTTGGATGTGCCCGACAACCATCGCCAGCATTAATAATGCCCGGCGTTAGGGCGTCTGCTAAAACTTTTGGAACACCCGAGCTTTTATGACGAACCACAATCATGTCCACATTCATCGCTTCGATGTTCTTAGCCATGTCCAATATCGATTCACCCTTAGACAACGAGCTTGCGCTAACATTGACATTCAAAGTGTCGGCAGAAAGTCTTTTGGCCGCCAGCTCAAAAGAAACACGTGTCCGTGTCGACGGTTCAGAAAAAAGCATCACAACAGTTTTTCCTCGAAGGGCCGGAACTTTTTTGACATCACGAGTCGAAACTTCCTTAAACGATTTTGCAGTTTCTAGAATCGAATAAATATCTTCGCGCGTCAAATCTCTTAAATCCAAAAGATCGCCTGTTTTCCACCCGCTCATTTCTTCCCCCTCTTCTTAACAACGACCTGATCTTCCTTGTCATCAATTTCTTTTAAAACAACCTGAACGTCTTCATCAATGGAAGTCGGAATATTCTTTCCAGCATAATCAGCGCGAATAGGAAACTCCCTGTGACCTCGATCAATTAAAACAGCCAGCTGAATATTCGAAGGCCGACCAAAATCAATCAAAGCATCTAAGGCGGCGCGAATCGTGCGCCCCGTAAAAAGAACATCATCAACTAAAATGATTTTCTTACCTGCCAAATCAAAATCAATCAATGTTTCTCTTAAAATCGGCTGCGTATCCACAAGCGTTAGATCGTCTCGATAAAGCGTAATATCTAAAATCCCTAGAGGAATATCGCAATCTTCAATTTGCTTGATATATTTTTGTATACGCTCAGCCAGAATTGCTCCTCGAGTGCGAATACCCACAAGGCAAAGATCTTGGTTGCCCTTATTCTTCTCTAAAATCTCATGAGCAATCCTCATCAATGCTCTTCGGATTGTTTCTTGATCCATAATTTTTGAATTAGCAGACATAAATGAACTCCTATATACGCCCAGTTTACCCCGCGAGACTACAAAACAGCCAAGTCGGGACTTCCTTAATACAAAAAAAATACCCCGACACATTTTGTGTTCGGGGTCATTAACACTAAATTCTCATTAGCCCCGATGCCCTTCGGACACGGGGTTAATTCGCGCTTATATTTTACGTCAGCCTTGCTTCCGTAAAACATGCGCTCATTAAAATAAAACCACTTTCCCCAGAAATCAGAAAGTGGATATAGTCTTCTTATATTCATTTTTAACTCCTTGCCGATCTCACAGAATCAGCTTAAAGGTTTACCCTGAATCGAACTTGTCCTGGTTCAAGGTTAACATTAAACAAAATATAGCACTGAAAAACACAGTTGTCAAGCAGGGAAAACCGAGTAAATAAAAAATTATTCTAATCAGAAGATAGAAAATAGATGTTAGAAAGAGTTCCGAAGTTCCGAAAACACGTACCTGATTAATAACCGTTTCACACCACTGGGGTGCGAAACGGTTCCCCTAACCTCTAGCTTCTAACTTCTTTTTTCTCTTTTAAATCATCTTTTTTTAGTCCCAGCAATCCCATAAAATCTGTCACAGGTGTAATATTAATGATAATCGGCACAAAACCTTCGATACTGCTAGAGGTGATATTTTGCATATCCAAAGGAATATTAAAATCAATCTCATCGCCTTTGGTGGTCACGTTCATATTTTCAGCGTTGAAATCAATTCCACCCTTCATATCCAACGATGCAGTTTCGGCGGGGTCGATACCGCCGGTAGTTTTTGCGCTATCTTGCAAACCAGCTTTTATGTTTAATTTCAAATTCTTTAGAAAATCGCTTGGGGAAAAAAGGAAATCGTTAACGACTTTTTTAGTTCCTTCATTGCTGACAATTTGCCAAAATTCTTGATTATTTTTAGAAATTCGTCGAACTAATAAAGAAAAGAAATAAAAATAATTTATCAACGCTTGTTCAGCAGAATCGCCCGCAAAAACTTTATCCAATAAATCTCTAATAATTTCCTTGTGGGTCTGCCAGCTTTTTTTAGTTACATCTCTTTGCGATAGTGCTTCGATGCCCTTAATAAATGCTCCCGGATTATTTTCAAAACTCTTTTTAAAAGTCAGATTTCTCTCAGGAAAGCTATTTTTTAAGTCTTGAATTGTATTTAAATACCTATTTTCGTAAATTTTTTGACCTCGCTGAAGGACTCTAGACATGCCTCTTGTAGCAGATAGAAACCCTGCAGTATTATTTGAAAAACTAATACCAACAGTAGAATTATCGAAAGTTGCCTGCAGATTCTTAATTATCTTACTGTATGCAGGCCAATCATCAAGAATCCGAATTACGGCATAAAGATATTTATCAGGAGTTTTTTCATAAGCTTTAATGATATATTTTTTCTCAATTAAATCTATAAACTGCTTCAAGTTTTCTTTGTATTCTTTTTTCCAATTCGGATGGTTTTCTAAGTCAGCAATAGATTTTTGTAAAATATTCGAAGAAGATGTTTTGTCTTGATTAACATGCTCAACTAAGAGCTGATCGCCCTTTCCTTCAACAAGGACTGACAAATCCTCATTTCTAAGCACAGAGCCAATTACCATCGACTGCATATCATAAAAAGCAGAAGGAAGAAAAGTATCTCCCTGTCTAGCTCCAAGAATGTTTCCTTGTTTTAGAATTTTCATATTTAATTTTCCAAATTGCATTGGCTTTATTATGGATCCTGTTTCCATCCCACCTTCTGATGAGCTGTTGGCGTCATCATTTTTGGATCCGATGTTTAAATCTAAAGCAAGATTAATCGCTTCATCGATATGTTTTTGATCAAAAGGTGCTTTTGTGCCTGCGAGTCTTTGTAGGGCAAATGTTAGAACGGCTATCTGTTTAGATTTTGTCATCTTTTTAGTTTTTTTGCTAAACTTAGATTCTTTATCTAAAAAGAAATCTAAATTTCTTTTTACAATATTATCAGCGTGTTTAAGAACAATCTCGGGATTATTCTCAAAAAGAGGGAATAATCCTTTAACAAATTCCTGTTTAAATTTTCGTTCTCTAAGAGAAGAAAACTCTTTCCCAAAGTTTTGAAATCCGAATTCTGGAGATTTTTCAATAATGGTTAGCAGTATTTCTGATCTCTGGTCAGAGTCAAAAAAACTGCACGCCCAATTTTTTAGTGCTAAATCAGGAAATTGCTCTATAGCGATCTTTAGGATTTCCCGAAATCTATTTATGTCTTTAAAAAAACGAATAACCTCATCGCCATATACAATAATTTCTTCTAAATATTTATCAGGATTTTCTTCTATATTCTTGGCTAAAATATAAGAATTATAGGACTCAAGATCCAAAAGCTCCTCATTTTTGATATTTTTTTCACCTTCTGACAACGAGGGCGGATTCCTTTTTCTTTCTATCTCTTCCTTAATAAATTTTCTTAGAATTTCTCTGGTTTCTTCAAGTTCCTCAGATTTATATATTGGTATGCTTGGCAAAGAATCTTTATTTGCAGGAATTATAGCAACACCAAGATCAAGATTAAGATTATAAAGAAAATCAGCAGGCAAGGAATTAAAAGAAAAATCACGGACGTAGGTATCGACATTTATCGCAATTCTACTCTCCCTGCCAGGCACAGCGGAGAAAACAAAACCTTGAGTTACTCGATTAGCATTATAAGCAGTCATCCTGAAATCAGGTGAGCTCGGCCCTGCATAGCCTTCGTTAATTGGGTGAAAATGAAAATCTGCAAGAACTGGTATCCACAAACTTCTCTGACGAAAAGAGCTATCACTATTTGAATAGCCGGCTTCTAGACTAAAAGAAACCTTTCCTTCTTTAATTAATAAGTAACCGCCATATTCCGTGGTTTTGTCGCGCTCATCCTCGTAATAAATTTTAGCAATTTGATCACGAAACTCCGCATCATTTTTTAACGCTTCATAGACTAAAAGCGAACGCAAAAGAAATAAGGTTGGATACTTGCTAACTTCCTCAGGAAAAAGCCTTTCTTTTTCGTACGATCGCTTATCGGGATCTCGCTCTACGGCAGAATCATTATAAATTGTCGATAAAACTTCATTCTCAAGCTCTTCTCGATTAAAAAGAAGACGGTAAAAACGAGGATTTGTTCTGCAATAATTCAAAATAATCAAATCGTTTATAAAAATCTTTTGTCCGACTTGTGAACCTTCAAACTTATCAATAATTTCTTCAATTTCATTCCTATCGAAATTTCTTGCAAAATTAAGAACATGAATAGCAAATTCAGAAGAAAATTTTATATTATCAGGAAATTCTGTCCGCAAAAAATCAAGAGTTTCTTGAAACTGAGGAGAATACAAGAGTTTTTTATCTTCAGAATTCTTATTTAAATGATTGTACAAAACGCAGACTCCAAATAAGTCCGCTGCACTCGAAGGACCCTTTCCCTCAAATAAAGTGTCATTAACACTTTGGTAAAATACTTTAAAGTCTTTTTGTAATATTGCATCTACAACTCCTGGTTCTTTTGAAAGAGCTATTATTTGCCAAGTCGGAATATTATTTACATACGCATTAATACCTCTAAAAATAGGGAATCCCATGTCAGAAAGTTTTTTTGTTGCTTCAAGGCTTTTTTCAGGTAATCCATACTTGTTCGAAAGATCAGAAAAATTCAACGAATCAGGATTAGTAATATTTAGTATTTCGACCATATTAAGATCAGGGCTGCCCAATGCAAGAGCAGTCAATCCTATTGAAATCAGAAGAACTAAAGCGGCATTCTTTAAGATCTTTCCAATGGAACTTCCAGCCTTTTGGCTTTTGGTCATAGTAATCGCGCTTGCTGCTCCTTGGCCAAAGCCTAGGAATAGACCTCCCGAAAAATACTTTCGTGGGACATTCTTATGAGCATACTCGTCGTATTCAACCTTGATAAAATCACACACACCTTTCTTGAAAGATTCAACATATTGATTATAGATGAGTTGAACATC